>DATIOT010000078.1:0-1734 GCA_035472875.1 Mycobacterium sp. | reverse complement strand
GGAGTGGTCGCCGACGTGGTGGTTCCTACCCCGGACTATGTGCGGTTGGCCAGCCATTACGGCTTCGCCCCGGATTTCTGTCACGCTAATGATCCGCAGTCCAAGGGGATCGTGGAGAACTTGTGCGGCTACGCCGAACGTGACTTGGCCGTCCCACTGCTGACCCAGGCGGCCATCGACGGCACCGCCGTGGATGTGCTGGCCGCGAACACCGCAGCACGGGTGTGGTGCACTGAAGTCAATGCCGCAGTCCACTCGGAGATCTGCGCGATCCCCGATGAGCGACTGCTCGCTGAACGTGAAGTGCTGCAACCACTGCCGTCGCTGCGTCTGCAGATCGGAGCGCCGTCGGTGCTGCGCAAAGTCGACCGACTCTCGTGTGTCCGTTATGCCTCAGCCCGCTACTCGGTACCTACCCGGTTGATCGGCGCCAGCGTGGCCGTGGTACTCGATCACGGTGCGGTCTGCCTGATCGAACCCGCGACCGGGATGATGGTGGCTGAGCACGAACTCGCCGCCCCGGGGGCCGCGTCGATCCTCGACGACCACTACGACGGGCCCCGCCCGGCACCACGCCGCGGGCCACGCCCGAAAACCAGCGTCGAGAAGCAGTTCTGCGACCTCGGCGCCGACGCCGAAGCGTTCCTGGTCGGTGCGGCCGCGATCGGCAACACCCGTCTGGGCTCGGATTTGGAGATTCTGCTCGCCTTGGGTGCTGCGCATGGCACCGACGCTCTGGTGGCCGCGTTGCATCGGGCGGTGGCGTTTCGGCGGTTCCGCGCCGCTGATGTCCGCTCCATCCTCGCTGCCGGCGCGGGAACACCGCAACCTCGCGCGGCTGGGGAGGCGTTGATCCTGGACCTGCCGGTCGCCCCCACCCGCTCGCTGGACGCTTACAAGATCACCACGGTCAACGATGGTGGTGTCAGTTCATGACGACCACGCCCGTCACGAAGGTCAAACCCGTTGCACCACCCACCGTTCCGCCCTTAACGGCAGATCTGGATGCCGGGTTGCGTCGGCTCAAACTCGCCGCGATCCGCCGCACCGCCCCCGAGGTGCTGCTGACCGCCAAGACGCAACGCTGGACTCCTGAGGAAGTGCTGCGCACGCTGATCGAAACCGAACTGGCTGCCCGGGATGCCTCCAACATCGTCAACCGGCTCAAGACTGCGGCGTTCCCGGTCCCCAAGACCCTCGAGACCTTCGACCTGGCCGCCTCCTCGATCCAACCCAAAGTGTTCGACTACCTATCCAGTCTGGAATGGGTTCGTGCACAAGCGAACCTGGCGATTATCGGCCCGGCTGGGACTGGGAAATCGCACACCCTGATCGGGCTCGGGACCGCCGCCATCCATGCCGGGCACAAGGTCCGTTACTTCACCGCTGCTGACCTCGTCGAAACCCTCTATCGTGGCCTGGCCGACAACACCGTGGGCAAAATCATCGAATCCCTGCTGCCGGTCGACCTGATCATCCTCGACGAACTGGGTTTCGCCCCACTCGACGACACCGGAACCCAACTGCTGTTCCGACTCGTCGCCGGGGCCTACGAACGACGCTCCCTCGCCATCGCCTCGCACTGGCCCTTTGAGCAATGGGGCCGGTTCCTGCCCGAGCAGACCACCGCCGTGAGCATCCTCGACCGGCTCCTGCACCACGCCACCGTCGTCATCACCGACGGCGAGTCCTACCGCATGAAAGACGCCCACCACCGAAAGGAGCAGCCCTAAC
>DATIOT010000077.1:0-5004 GCA_035472875.1 Mycobacterium sp. | reverse complement strand
CCGGTCAATTGCACCCACGCCGGCGCATCAAGTCCAGCACGCGACAGACTCGAGTAGGAGAAGTCCAGGGTTCCGATCCCGGTCCACCACGCGGAATTCGCGCGCGCGACGCCAAGCCAGGTGGACACGAGCATGGTCAGTCCCGCGAACAGGGGAACGAAGCCGGCGACAAAGTTCAGCCTCCAGCCCGGCACGGCGGCGTCGTGTGTCGGCGCGCCGGAGGATCGATCAGGGGTTGCGCCCGCGGTGGCGGGCTGCCTCGTAGATGGTTGCATGCAGGTTGGGTGTGCCGGGGCATGTCAGGCGTTACACCGACGCTCGGTTTCGGCCGATGTGTAACGCTCAGCCGCCCGCCACCAACTAAATCCACAGCCGACGATGGCTAGCATTGGATCCAGATGACCGGGATCGTGAAAGACGAGTCGGAGTTCCTCGCTGCGCTGCGCAACGGCGACGAGGCGGTGTTCGCCCAGCTGGTTGATCGGCATACCCCGGCGATGTTGCGAGTGGCGCGCGGATACGTGCCCACCCACGAGGTCGCCGAGGAGGTCGTCCAGGAAACCTGGATCGCGCTATTGAAAGGGATTTCAAGTTTTGAAGGCCGATCCTCCATACGGACTTGGCTTTTCGCGGTGATGATCAACATCGCCAAGCAGCGAGGGGCAAGGGAACGCCGCGACGCGGACGCGGCGATCGCCGCGTTCACCGGTGGCACCGTTGACCCCGCACGTTTCCGGCCCGCCGACGCTCCGATGTGGCCCGGACATTGGCGAGAACAGCGGGAGCCGGCCGCGTTCCCAGACACTCCGGAGGGAACTGTGCTCGCCGATGAATTGATCGCCGTGGCACAACGCGAACTCGACAGGCTTCCACAACGACAGCGCATGGTCGTCTCGCTACGCGACATGCTCGGATTCGACTCCAGCGAGGTGTGCGAGTTGCTCGACATCAGCGTCGCCAACCAGCGCGTGCTGCTACACCGCGGCAGAGCCGCGGTGCGTCAGGCGCTCGAGAACTACCTGGCGGATGCGTCATGAGCGCGGGGCCAATGGACTGCAACGAGCTGGTCGAGCTCGTTACCACCTATTTAGAGGGGGCACTCGACGACGAGACCCGGGCCCGCTTCGACGTTCACCTGCAAGCGTGCGACGGCTGCGAAAACTATCTGCAGCAATTCCGCGTCACCATGGCGACACTCGGCAAGATCCGCGACGACCAACTCGATCCGGCCTTCCGCGATCGACTGCTCACCGCGTTCCGCCACTGGCGATAATTCCGTCGGGGCAGGTGCCCAGCAAGGTGGCGCCGATTGCGGGCGCGGCGGCAACGATGTCGCGCTGGTCGCCCGCCGTAGCCGGGGATACTTCCTGGGCGAGTGACCACTCGTCAACGTGTACTACTTCACGCCCAACCCGCAAAACGCCTATTCGCTCAACTATGTCACCGCCCAGCGCGGCAGCGACGGCAAGATCACTATTCAGTTCGGCGGCTGCGAAGCCGCGACACTCAACTGCCTGCCGATCACCCCGGGATGGAACTACATGGTCCGGCTGTACAGGCCGCAAGAGAAGATCCTCAACGGCCAGTGGACATTCCCGCAAGCCCAACCAATTTCGTGATCCGACATGAAAGTGAGTAGTCGCCCGCAGTCCCGCTGGCGCCGGCCGCAGCCATCGCGTGCGCAATCCCGCGGCCCAGGCCCTTCCACAGCCGGTCACGAGGACAACCTTGCCGTCGAGCCTCATCCACTTCTAGCTAACACGCCGTAGCTCACATCGTCGCGGCGTCAACGCGGCGTCCGAGGGCGATTCTAGGCCGTACCGACCCCGTACCGTAGCAGTACCGGCGACGGCCAAAAAGCCGCCTGCACAGGCGATTTGGCCCGATTCAGCTAACGGTTTCCCCTGGTCGTACGCGCGCTGTCTACGGGCTCATAATCCGTTGGTCGCGGGTTCGAGCCCCGCCCGCCCCACGTCAGACGTGGCGAGTGTTGATTGGAGAGCTTGTCGGCATGGTCGAGCGACGGGTCTCGAGCTAGACCGACGGCGTCTAGGCAGGCTCCGCCCGGGAGATGAATGAAGGGGTCAGTCGGGGCGTTGCCCGATAGGAGTCGGTGATTTGCACTGCTGAGACGAGGCAACCGCAGAGAGTCTGGCTCCCCTGGGTGATCAAAGCGCGGGGTTTTCTTAGCCTCGATCTGGTGGGCGAATTGCCTTAGGGCACAATGATTTAGCCGGTGTCGCGATCCCCGCCGTCGCCCTGCTGAAAGCTGTTGCTGATGGATCGCGCCAGGTGGGGATGAACCCCGGGGATGAGTTCCGCGGTGGCGGCCACCCGTTGCAGAAGCTGCCGCAGGGTGGTCCGTTCCTCGGGGGACAACGGCGAGGTGATGTCGTCCTCGAGGGCGCGGCCCCGCGCATCCAGGTCGGGTAACAGCTTGCGCGCCTTGGCGGTCAACGTCACCGCGAACGCTCGTCGATCCTCGGGATGCGACCTGCGTTCGGCAAGTCCCTGGCGTTCGAGGCTGTCGATGACGGCGACCATTGCGTTGCGGTGGATGCCCAGCCGGGCCGACAGCTGGCGCTGGGATTGGCCGTCTTCGCTGGCGAGGGCCATCAGGACGGCGTATGTCCGAGGATCCACCCCCGTGGTGGTGAGCGTCCGGTCAAACTCGGCGGCGACGTAGGACCCGAGTTGGGACAGCAGGAATGGAATGCGTTCGTCGAGGGAGGCGATCCCGGCCGGCTGGTGATCCACGTCACGAATACTAGCACGGCCTAGGATTATCATATATTGTGACTATCCTGGTTGGTGATCGAATTGGAGGAAGTCATGAATCTCGTAGTGTTTGGAGCGAACGGCAAGACCGGTCGTCTCGTCACCGCGCTGGCGTTGGCCGCGGGGCACCAGGTCACCGCGGTTACCCGTCGTCCGTGCGAGTTTCCGATTGCCGCGCGGGGATTGACCGTGGCGGGCGCCGACGCACGTGACGCGGCCGCGGTCGCGCCCATTGTGGAAGACGCGGACGCGGTGGTGTCGGTGTTGGGCGTGTCGTTCACTCGGGAGCCGGTGGACACGTACTCGATCGGTACCCGCGCCATCGTGGATGCGATGAGCAGCGTCGGGGTGCGGCGGCTGGTGGCCGTCAGCTCCACGGCGGCGTACCCGACCCGGCGCACCAAGGCACCCCTCTCTCTTCGGCTCATTGAGCCGATCCTCACCCGCACGATCGGTAAGACGGTCTACGACGACATCCGGCGGATGGAAACCATCGTTCGGGGAAGCCAGCTGGACTGGACCATCGTGCGCGCGTCGGGTCTCTTCGACCTCGACGAACGAACCAACTACCTGTCTGGCGACGTCGACCCGGTCGGGGCGTTCACCGCTCGGATCGACCTGGCCGATTATCTGGTGGCGCTGGCTGCTGACTCGTCCACGGCGGGCGAGACGGTCATCGTCTCGACCACTGAGCACACCCCGAGTTTGTGGCAGATGATCCGCCAGGAAGCCGGTTCGGACCACCCCGCCGCATCCGCTGCAGTCCTGTGACATTCATCCCAAGGCCAATGCCGAGAGTGCGTGACTGCCAAGACCATCACGAGGAGACAAAACGATGACGACATCCTCTTTCACGCGCCCCCCGCGCACCGATTCCGCCAACGCTGGGCGTTCACCGCGACCACTCCCTCGGCTGTTTGAGGCGACGGCCACCGCCGCGGTGGTCTTCAGTGGCTTGTTCGCCGGCATGCTCCTCGCCGTGGCCGTCCTCGAAAGCAGTATGCGCGGGCTTGCAGCGCCGGTTTACACGCAAGTGCGTCTCATCGAGCTCGACCGGCTCGGCGGGCTGGCGACCATCCTGCTGATGCCCGCGATCATCGCCACCGCGGCGCTGGCATCGTCCGCGTTCAGGCGGCGCGGCGCGGGCAGGTGGCTGACGCTGACGGCGCTGTTGTTGCTGCTGACGGCGTTTGCCATCAGCGTGGCGATCAACGTTCCGATCAACACCGCGCAACAAGGCTGGTCGGTGGCGGCGCCGCCAAGCGACTGGTCGGGCGTGCGGGACCGCTGGCAGCTGGCGCACGTTGCCCGCACCGGCACCGCCGCACTGGGGTTCGTGCTGCTGGCCGCGGTGACCACCAGCCGAAGAAGCCGACAAGGCAACGCCACTCAGGCTCAACCAAGGAAAGGGACAACACGATGACCACAATTCTCGTCACGGGTGCAACCGGCAATGTCGGGCGTCCGCTGGTCAGCGATCTCGTCGACGCCGGCGTCACCGTCCGCGCGGTCACGCGTCACCCCGGCAGTGCAGGCTTGCCCGCCGCCGTGCGGCTCGTGACCGCGGCCGCCGATGGGCTGCGGGGAGCCGACGCGGTCTTTCTCAATTCCCGCGCGCTGGACGATGACCTTGAGACGGTCGTGGACCGCGCCCGCAGCGAGGGGGTGACAAGGCTGGTGGCGCTCTCGGCGATCAACGCCGACGACGACTTCTCGATTCAGCCCTCACGCTTCCGCGGCGACCGCAACAAGGAGGTCGAACAGCTAGCTGTGGACTCCGGTCTGGAGTGGGTGAGCCTGCGGCCCACGGTTTTCGCCTCCAATTTCGTCGGCATGTGGTCGCCACAACTGCAGGCCGGCGATGTGGTCAGCGGACCATTCGCTTCTGCGTCCAGTGCACCCATCGTCGACCGAGACATCTCGGCGGTGGCGACTCAGGCGTTGCTCACCGACAAGCTGGTCGGCTACAAGATCGCGTTGACCGGCCCGCACTCGCATACCAACGCTGAACTGGTGCAGATCATTGGCACCGTGCTGGACCGGCGTCTGCGCTATCAGGAGGTCCCGCCCGCACAGGTGCACGAAGGTTTTGTCGCACTGGGCTTTTCCGCTGCGTTCGCGGATGCGTATATCGGGTTTCTCTCGGCCACTGTTGACAAACCCGCTGCGGTGACACGTGAGGTCGACAATATCTTGGGCCGCCCGGCGCAATCGTTCGCCGACTGG
>DATIOT010000076.1:0-2242 GCA_035472875.1 Mycobacterium sp. | reverse complement strand
CTGACGGCGACGCGGCCCCGGTCGAGGCCACGGTGTCGCACACCAGCCACGACGACGAGGGCGGACTCGTGGGCCCGAAATTCGACGGTGCACCCGGAATGCCCACCAGCGGACCGCGCGGAAGCTTGGCGATTTGGGCTGACCGAACCAGGTGCGGGTTGTCCGGCCGCCCGGTGATCAGCCGCGCCGACGCCAAATTCAGCGCCGGGTACAACCTGTCACCCACGCGGACGTACAGCGCGCCCGAGTCACGGTCGGCGATGATCGGCGACTCACTGATCTGCCCTGACGGGCTGATTTTCGACCACAGCAGCGCGCCCAGGCAGATCACTAGCGCCGCAGAAATCGAGGCCACAACGGCCAAGTTCTGACGTCGTCCCGGCTCGATCTCCATACGGACTCGCCACCGGGTCAGCGCCATTGCGGTCCGGCGAGCAAGGAACTGATAACCAGTCACCTGCGTCCGGGTCGACAACCCGAGGCCGTACCCCGACCCGCGCTGCCCGCGACCTTCTTCCGCCACGTTAATTCACCATCCGGTCTGTTAGAACGCCTGGAAATTGTCCAGCGCGCGAATCACACCGATAACCGTAAGGCACCCGCAAAAACATCGCCACGCGATGCGATTCGCGTTCACTTTTACGTCTTACTACTTCCATGGACCCGGCCGTCTTCGAATCGCCAGAATGGCGGAAGGTGCCAGCCGCGGCCTGCATCACTGAGCTGGCAGTTTCCGTTTACCCCACTGATCCCCCAGCTGGATTCTTCGTCCCTGCACAGGGCATGGTAGTCGCGGATTGCCGACTCGTCCTGTCGAGCGTGCGCTGCACCGAACACCTTCGCTGACCTGCGAAGTAATGATGCGCCAGACCACCCGCTAGCAAAACTAACGGCGGCCCTGCACTGGGGCGCGTCGTCGCTGACTGGGTCCTGGACGCAAGATGGGCGGCATGACTGAGCTCGCGCCCTCGCTGGTCGAACTTGCCAGGCGAGTTGGCATCGCAACCGCGTATCAGGACTGGACCGGTCGGCAGGTGCAGGTCACCGAGACCACGCTGGTGGCTGTGCTCGCCGCCCTCGGCGTGACAGCCAGCACTGAGCAGGAGCGCAACCTGGCCCTGACCGAACAATTGCGGTCGTATTGGGCACGTCGATTACCGGCGACCATCGTCGGGCGCACCAGTGCGCAGACGCGGTTCTGGGTGCATGTGACCCACGGCTACCCCGCCGAAGTGTGGTTGCAGCTCGAGGACGGCACGGTGCACGGCGGGATACAACAGGTCGACAACTTCACCCCGCCATTCGATCTGGACGGCCGCTGGGTCGGCGAGGCCAGCTTCGTCCTGCCGCCCGACCTGCCGCTGGGCTACCACCGCGTGCATTTGCGTTCGGGCGACTCCGAGACCAGCACCGCGCTCATCATGACTCCGGATTGGCTCGGGCTGCCCGAGCAGCTTGGTGCCCGCCGTGCTTGGGGCCTGGCCGCCCAGCTCTACAGCGTGCGGTCCCGACACTCGTGGGGCATCGGCGACCTCACCGATCTGAGCGACCTGGCGGTATGGTCTGGATCCCGCCATGGCGCTGACTATGTGCTGGTTAATCCCCTGCACGCGGCCACTCCGACGACCCCGATGGAACCATCGCCGTACCTGCCGACGTCGCGGCGCTTCTTCAACCCGATTTATCTTCGCGTCGAGGCAATTCCCGAGTTCGCTGAACTGACCAAGCGCGGCCGGGTGCGGCGGCTGCGGTCGCAAGTCCAACAACGGGCCGTCCAACTCGACGCCGTCGACCGCGACAGCGCGTGGGTGGCTAAGCGTGCGGCGCTCGAGCTGCTGCATCAAGCACCGCGATCGGCGGGCCGTGAGCTGGCCTACGCCGCCTTCTGCGACCGCGAAGGCCGCGCGCTCGACGACTTCGCCACCTGGTGCGCGCTGGCCGAAAAGTACGGCGGCGACTGGCATCATTGGCCGAGTTTCCTACAGCATCCCGCAGGTAAAGGTGTTGCCCGATTCGTCGAAAAGCATTCGGACGCAATTGATTTCCACCGGTGGATGCAGTGGCAACTCGACGAGCAACTCGCCATGGCGCAGTCGCAGGCCCTGCGGGCCGGAATGTCACTGGGCATCATGCACGACCTGGCCGTCGGCGTGCACCCCGATGGCGCCGACGCCTGGGCATTGCAGGATGTGCTGGCACTGGGCGTGACCGCGGGGGCGCCGCCGGACGAGTTCAATCAACT
>DATIOT010000075.1:0-11848 GCA_035472875.1 Mycobacterium sp. | reverse complement strand
CTTGGCACGTCAGCTCGGCGACCGGGCCGCCATCGATGCCCGAATACTCGCCGAATTGGAACGCGCCCTGGTCAATCAGGGTTTCCTGGACCGCGGTTCCGACGGCCAGTGGCGACTTTCCCCGAAGGCGATGCGCAGGCTCGGCGAGACCGCGTTAAACGATGTGGCACAACAGCTTTCCGGCCGCCGCGGCGAGCGCGACCATCGGCGCGCGGGGGCTGCCGGCGAGCTGACCGGTGCGACTCGACCCTGGCAGTTCGGTGACACCGAGCCGTGGAACATCTCGCGCACGCTGACCAACGCAGTGCTGCGGCAGGCAGGAACCGCGACCGTCGACGGTCCCGTCGGCCCGGTCGGTCCCATCCGGATAGCCGTCGACGACGTGGAGGTCTCCGAGACTGAGACGCGCACGCAGGCTGCGGTAGCGCTGTTGGTCGATACCTCGTTTTCGATGGTGATGGAGAATCGCTGGCTGCCGATGAAGCAGACGGCGCTCGCTCTCAATCATCTGGTGTGCACGCGGTTTCGCGCGGATGCCTTGCAGATCATCGCGTTTGGCCGTTACGCCCGGACGGTGACAGCGGCTGAGCTCACGGCATTAGAGGGCGTCTACGAGCAGGGCACCAACCTGCATCACGCGCTGGCGCTGGCGGGCCGTCACCTGCGCCGGCACCCCAACGCACAGCCCGTCGTGCTGGTGGTGACTGACGGTGAGCCGACCGCTCACCTGGAGGACTTTGACGGTGACGGTTCGGCGGTGTTTTTCGATTACCCACCGCATCCGCGGACCATCGCCCACACCGTGCGCGGATTCGACGATATGGCCCGACTGGGTGCGCAGGTGACGATCTTCCGATTGGGCAGTGACCCCGGCCTGGCACGTTTTATCGACCAGGTCGCGCGGCGGGTCGAGGGACGTGTCGTGGTGCCAGATCTCGACGGGCTGGGAGCGGCGGTGGTGGGCGACTATTTGCGGTCCCGACGCCGTCGCTAGCGCCGTCGGCGAGCGTTGAGGCTTCGGCTAGCAGCTTGCAGGTGGTAACGGAGTGGTGCTGGCCGCAAAGCGGCCGTGGTCGCCGTATCGGATGGGGATAGCAATTCTGTCGACCGGGTACATGGATCAAGGAGGAAACCCCATGAGCAAGGTTCCAACGATCGAACTCAATGATGGTGTGCGCATCCAGCAGCTTGGTTTCGGCGTGTTTCAGATCAACCCCAACGAGACCGCCGCAGCGGTGAGGACTGCCCTTGACATCGGATACCGGCACATCGACACCGCCGAGATGTATGGAAACGAGAAGGAAGTCGGCCAAGGTATCCGCGACGCCGGTCTCGACCGTGCTGAGGTTTTCATTACCAGCAAGCTCAACACCGGCTTGCACAAGCCCGATGATGCGCGCCGCGCATTCAGTAAGACCCTGGACGCCCTGAATTCCGATTATGTCGACCTGTTCCTCATTCACTGGCCGCTGCCCACGCTGTACGGCGGAGACTTCGTCTCCACCTGGAAAGTCCTCGAAGAGTTTGCAAGCGACGGACGCGCCCGCAGCATCGGTGTCTCAAACTTCCAGCCCGCACATCTGGATCGACTCGCCGACGAAACCGACACCATCCCTGCGGTCAACCAGATTGAGGTTCATCCATACTTCGCCAATGAGCGCGTCCGCGCCTACGGACACGACCATGGCATCGCCACCGAGGCGTGGTCGCCGATCGCCCAAGGCAAGGTGCTCGACGATCCGGTGATCAACCGCATCGCCAATGCCCGCGGCAAATCGCCGGCGCAGGTGGTGTTGCGCTGGCACATCCAGCGCGGCGACATCGTCTTTCCCAAGTCGGTGACGCCGGAACGGATCAAATCCAACTTCGAGCTGTTCGACTTCGATTTGGACAACTCCGACATGGACGCAATCTCGGCGCTGGACAAGGGTGAACCGGGCAGGACAGGCCCTAACCCAGACACATTCGACTACGTGCCCGACTAGCACGCCAGTTCGCCATTAGCCGGTGACGAGGTCCACATCCCGCGCGTAGCCGGCGAGATGCTTGGGGCACAACGTTTCTGGTGCTGAGATGCTGAGATCCGCCTGCCGCCGGGCCGAATTCAGCCACTCGCCTGCTATCAGCGCGGCCTGCGGGCTTTGCGCTTGATGCCCACACCGCCCCATAGCGAGAAGCCGCGAATGTTCACCTTGGGCGCGCCGGGCGTGCCCTGACCCAGGACGGTGTGGTCGAAGCCGCCCATCACGCCGTGGCCGTGGATCTCGACGTTGACTTCGGGCGGCAACAGGATGGTCTGCACGCCCATGATCGAGTACGCATGCAGGTCCACTTCGGTCGAGGTGAAGTCGGCGTAGCGCAGATCCACCACCCCGCTGCCCCAGAAGGTGAAGGTCGTCAGCTTCTTCGGCACATTCCATCGACCGCGGCGCTCGAATCCGCTCATCAGGGCTAGCAGCAGAGTAGATGGCGCCGGGTTCTGTTTGCCGCCGCGACGCGGATTTACCGGCGAACCCGGCAGGTCGGCCCTGAGTTCATCCAGCTCCTCGTATGTTGTCGCCGCATATGCCCTGGTCAGCCGGTCTTCGTAGTCCTTCAGCTGCAAGCGGCCTTGCTCAGCCGCATAGGCCAGCAACTGCGCAATCTGGATGCGATCAGTGTCGGCCGCGCGCGACGATTCGTCGCGTGTGTCCTTCGCATCACCTTGCGTTGGGTTGCTCATCATCCACGAGCGTACGACGTATAAGTTTTGCTGCAAGCGGGTTGGCTGAACTGCAACCTTCCTCCCAGGCCGCGCTTAATTATCAGGCGCTTTCCACCGCTTCAGCGGACAGTTAGACGTTTGCCCAACTGGGTGGACGTTTCTGCAGGAACGCCAGCATGCCTTCGCGAGCTTCGTCGGACACGAACAGCCGGGCCGACTCCTCGGTGAGCCGTTCGGCGTCGCGGTCGAACCCATCGAGTACAGCGGCTGTGGTCAGCGCCTTGGACGCCGCAAGACCCTGCGGAGAGCCGCGGCTCACGTCGGCGACCAGCTGCGCTACTGCGGCGTCAATATCGTCTGCCGCCATCGTGATCAAACCGATTTCCGCGGCTTCGGCGGCGTCGAACGTTTCTCCGGTCAGGTAGTAGCGGGCGGCGGCCCGCGCCGACATCTTCGGCAGCAGCGTCAGCGAGATGATCGCCGGGGCGACACCGATGCGGGCCTCAGTCAGCGCGAAGGTGCTGCGCGGACCGGCGACCGCGATATCGCACCCACCGACCAGGCCGAACCCGCCTGCCCGGACATGCCCGTTGATAGCGGCGATCACCGGCAGCGGCGATTCGACGATGGCGCGCAAGAGCGCAGTCAGTTCCCGTGCCCGAGCCGCAGCCATGTCGAAAGGGCTGCCGCCGCTGGCCTCACTGAGGTCGGCACCGGCGCAGAATGTGCCGCCGGTGTGTCCGAGCACCACTGCACGCACCGCCGGATCCGCAGCGGCGTCACGCAGCCCCTGGTGCAACTGGCTGACGAGCGCGGTAGAAAGCGCGTTGCGGTTGTGGGGTGAGTTCAGCGTCAACCGGGCGAACGGACCACCAGCATCGGTCGGCCCGGCGTATTCGACGAGCGTGTCCATCAGTAGGACCGGGGCAGGCCCAGCGACGTCTGCGCGACGAAGTTCAGCACCATCTCGCGACTGATCGGGGCGATCCGTCCCAGCCGGGCCGAGGTCAGCATGGCAGCAACGCCGTACTCCTGGGTCAGCCCGTTGCCGCCCATCGACTGCACAGCCTGGTCTACTGAGCGTGTGGCTGCTTCGGCCGCAGCATATTTGGCCATGTTGGCGGCCTCGGCCGCGCCCATGTCGTCGCCGTTGTCGTAGAGCGCCGCGGCCTTCTGCATCATCAGCTTGGCGAGTTCGACCTCAATGTGGCACTGCGCCAACGGATGTGCCAGGCCTTGGTGCGCGCCGATGGGAGTGGACCAGACCTTGCGGGTCTTGACGTAATCGACGGCCTTGTCCAGCGCAAACCGTCCCATGCCCACCGAGCTGGCCGCACCCATGATGCGCTCGGGGTTCAGCCCCGCGAAAAGCTGTGCGATCGCGGCGTCCTCGGCTCCGACGAGCGCATCGGCGGGCAAGCGGACATCGTCGAGGAACACCTGGAACTGTCGTTCGGGGCTGATCAGCTCCATGTCGATTGGTGTGTAGCTGAAGCCAGGGGCATCGGTGGGCACCACGAACAACGCCGGGCGCAGCTTGCCGGTCTTGGCCTCCTCGGTGCGAGCCACCACCAACACCGCCTGCGCCTGATCGATGCCGGAGATAAAGACCTTCTGACCCTTGAGGATCCAGTCGCTGCCGTCGCGACGGGCGGTGGTGGTGATCTTGTGCGAGTTGGATCCGGCGTCTGGCTCGGTGATCGCGAACGCCATCGTCAGGGAGCCGTCGGCAATGCTTGGCAGCCAGCGCTTCTTCTGCTCGTCGGTACCGAACTTGCTGATGATGGTGCCGTTGATGGCGGGCGACACCACCATCAGCAGCAGGGCGCTACCCGCGGCCGCCATCTCCTCCATCACCAGTGACAGCTCGTACATTCCCGCACCGCCACCGCCGTACTCTTCGGGCAGATTCACCCCAAGGAAGCCGAGTTTGCCTGCCTCGGACCATAACTCGGTGGTGTGTTCGTGCGCGCGAGCCTTCTCCAGGTAGTACTCGTGGCCGTAGTTGGACACCCATGCGGCCACCGCTTTGCGCAGGGCCTGGCGTTCGTCGTTTTCGATGAAGCTGCTATCGCTCATTGCGGGTCCCCTTCTGATTCGGGCGCTTCCACTCTTGCGAGGACGGCGCCGACTTCGACTTGTTGGCCGGTGTTGACGTTGAGCTGGGTGAGCACGCCGTCGGTAGGCGCGGCGATGGTGTGTTCCATCTTCATCGCCTCCAGCCAGATCAGCGGTTGGCCGGCGGTGACGGTGTCGCCGACCTGGGCGCCGAGACGGATGACGTTGCCGGGCATCGGCGCGACCAGGGATCCCTGCTCGACCGCCGAACCCGGCTCGGGGAAGCGGGGCAGCGCGACCAGGTGCGCCGGTCCGCGGGCCGAATCGACATAAATGTCCTGACCGTAGCGCGCAACCGCGAAGCGGTAGGCCACCCCGTCGCCGTCGACCAGCACGACCTCGTCCGGCGCCGAGGACAACAGCCGCACCAGCTCGTCGCCTGCGAACACCAATCCGTTTCTGGTGAACCGGTATTCGACCCGATGCTCATTGTCTTTGTCGTCGCGGTAGGTCTTGACCTGATAGCCCGACGCCAGATTCCGCCAGCCACTGGGAATCGAGCCGAACACTGTGGCCGTCGCGCGATTCTGCGCGGCGTCGGCGAGTGCGGCGGCGATAGCCGACAACCGGACCGTCGCGGCGTCGGCCAGCGGCGCGGACAGTTCCGCCAGACCGTGGGCGTCGAAAAACGCCGTGTCGGTGGCGCCGTCGAGGAATGCCGGATGGCGCAGCACGTTCACCAACAGCTCGCGGTTGGTGCGCAGGCCGTGCAGGCGGGCACGGGCCAGTGCATCGGCGAGCACCAATGCGGACTGCCGGCGCGTCGGGGCATAGGAGATGACTTTGGCAAGCATCGGGTCGTAGTAGATCGACACCGTGGACCCGTCGACAATGCCGGAATCCGCCCGGATCCCGGTCCGCTGTCCCAGCAAGCTGAATTCGGCGCGAACCGCAGGCACGTCGATCGTGTGCACCAGGCCTGCTTGCGGTTGCCAGCCGCGCGCCGGATCCTCGGCATAGAGCCGAGCCTCGATCGAATACCCTTTCGCGGCAGGTGGTTCGGAAGCTAGACGGCCACCATCAGCAACTACGAGCTGCAGTTCGACAAGGTCGAGCCCGGTGGTCTCTTCGGTGACCGGGTGCTCGACCTGCAGCCGGGTATTCATCTCCAAAAAGTAGAACTCGCCGTCGTCGTCGGCGAGGAATTCCACCGTTCCCGCGCCGGTGTACCCGATCGCGTCGGCGGCCAGCCTTGCAGCGTCAAACAACTTGGCGCGCATGCCCGGCGTGCGCTCGACAAGTGGCGACGGTGCCTCTTCGATGATCTTCTGGTGGCGGCGCTGAATGGAGCATTCCCGCTCTCCAACTGCCCACACGGTGCCATGGGTGTCGGCCAGGACTTGAACTTCCACGTGGTGTCCGGTGGGCAGGTAACGCTCGCAGAACACGGTCGGGTCGCCGAAAGCAGACTGTGCCTCTCGCTGGGCCGCCGCGACTTCGGCTGGCAGGGCAGATAATTCGTGAGCCACCCGCATGCCACGGCCGCCGCCGCCGGCGGAAGCCTTGACCAGCACCGGCAGCTGCGCGTCGGTAACCGTGTCCGGGTCGAGTTCTTCGAGCACCGGAACTCCGGCGGCGGCCATGAGTTTTTTGGACTCGATCTTGGAGCCCATCGCCCGCACCGCGTCCACCGGCGGTCCGACCCAGGTCAAACGTGCTTCCTGCACGGCGGCCGCAAATTCGGCGTTCTCCGAAAGGAATCCGTAGCCGGGGTGCACCGCGTCAGCGCCGGCGGCGCGCGCCGCCGCGATGATGGCCTTGGGGTTCAGATAATCATTGGTCTGCGGCAGCCGCACTCGGGCGTCGGCCTCGCCGACGTGCGGTGCGTCGGCGTCTGGGTCCGTGTACACGGCGACGGTACCCAGGCCCAGCCGTCGGCAGGTGGCGAACACCCGTCGGGCGATCTCGCCCCGGTTGGCAACCAGTACTCGGGTGACAGGCATCAGCATCACATCCGAAAGACGCCGAAGTTCGACGTCCCCTTGATCGGGCCATTAGCTATGGCGGACAAACACATTCCAAGTACCGTGCGGGTGTCGCGCGGGTCGATCACCCCGTCGTCGTAGAGCATCCCGGACAAGACCATGGGCAGCGACTCGGCTTCGATCTGACCCTCGACTGCGGACCGCATCGCGGCGTCGGCAGCCTCATCGATCTGCTGCCCGCGGGCTTCGGCGGCCGCCCGGCTCACGATCGACAGCACGCCCGACAGCTGAGCTCCGCCCATCACCGCGGATTTGGCGCTAGGCCAGGCGAACAGGAATCGGGGTTCATACGCGCGCCCGCACATGCCGTAGTGGCCCGCGCCGTACGATGCGCCGATCAGCAGCGAGATGTGCGGGACCGTCGAGTTGGACACGGCGTTGATCATCATCGAGCCGTGCTTGATCATCCCGCCTTCTTCGTAGTCCTTGCCCACCATGTAGCCAGTGGTGTTGTGTAAGAACAACAGTGGCGTGTCGGAGCGGTTGGCCAGCTGGATGAACTGGGTGGCCTTTTGTGACTCCTCGCTGAAGAGGATGCCGCGCGCGTTGGCCAGGATGCCCAGCGGATAGCCGTGCAACTGAGCCCAGCCGGTCACCAGCGACGAGCCGTACATCGGCTTGAACTCGTCGAAGTCGGAACCGTCGACAATGCGGGCGATCACCTCACGAGGGTCGAACGGGATACGCAAATCCGAGGGCACGATGCCGATCAGCTCCTCGGTATCGAACAGCGGCTCGGTCACGGGTCGCGGAGCGGGTCCCTGTTTGACCCAGTTCACCCGGGCCACGATGCGCCGGCCGATCCGGATTGCGTCGAGCTCATCGACCGCGAAGTAGTCGGCCAAACCCGATATGCGGGCATGCATTTCGGCGCCACCAAGTGACTCATCTTCGGACTCCTCGCCGGTGGCCATCTTGACCAGTGGGGGACCGGCCAGGAACACCTTCGAGCGTTCCTTGATCATCACTACGTGGTCGGACATCCCTGGCACGTAGGCCCCTCCCGCGGTGGAGTTGCCGAGCACCAGAGCGATGGTCGGGATTCCGGCCGCCGACAGCCGGGTCAGGTCGCGGAACATCTGGCCGCCGGGGATGAAGATTTCCTTCTGGGTGGGCAGGTCCGCCCCGCCGGATTCCACCAGCGAAACCACCGGTAATCGGTTCTGTAAGGCGATCTGTTTGGCCCGCAGTATCTTTCGAAGAGTCCACGGGTTGCTGGTCCCGCCTTTGACCGTGGGATCGTTGGCGACGATCATGCATTCCACGCCGGAGACCGCGCCAATGCCGGTAACCAGGCTGGCACCGATCTGGAAGGCGCTGCCGTACGCCGCCAGCGGGCTCAGTTCCAGGAATGGAGAATCCGGGTCGACGAGTAGCTCAATGCGTTCCCGGGGGGTCAGCTTGCCGCGGGCATGGTGACGCTCGACGTATTTGGGACCACCGCCCGCAAGCGCTTTGGCGAGTTCGGCTTCGATTTCGGCCAGCTTCGTGCTGGCCGCCGACGCCGCCTCGGTGTAGGTGGCGGCGGCGGAGTCGAGTGTGGACTGCAGCACGGTCATGATTGGAATCCCAGGGTCTTGGCGGCCAGTGCGGTGAGGATTTCGGTGGTTCCGCCGCCGATGCCCAGGATCCTCATGTCCCGGTATTGACGTTCGACTTCGGATTCGGCCATGTAGCCCATCCCGCCGAACAGCTGAACGGCTTGGTTGGCAACCCATTCTCCGGCTTCGACAGCGGTGTTCTTGGCGAAACACACCGGCGCGATCAGGTTGGTCTCGCCGGCTAGCTGGCGCTCCACCACATTGCGCGAATAGACGCGGGCAACGTCGATGCGGCGGGCCATCTCGGCGAGCGTGTTCTGCACCGATTGGCGCGATATCAGTGGGCGGCCGAACGTCTCCCGGTCGCGGCACCACTGGGCGGTGATGTCCAGGCAGCGCTGGGCACTCGAATACGCCTGCGTGGCAAGGGCGATGCGCTCGGAGACGAAGGCCTGGGCGATCTGAGCGAATCCGCTGTTTTCGGCGCCGACGAGATTGGCCGCCGGTACGCGCGCGTCGACGTAGGACAGCTCAGCGGTGTCGGAGGACCGCCAGCCCATCTTGTCCAGCTTGCGGGTCACCTCAAAACCGGGCGTACCTTTCTCGACCACCAGCAGCGAAACCCCCGCTGCGCCAGGGCCACCGGTGCGCACCGCGGTGACGACATAGTCGGCGCGAGCCCCCGAAGTGATGTAGGTCTTGGCGCCGTTGACGATGTAGTGGTCGCCGTCACGCACCGCGCTCGTCCGCAGATGCCCCACATCCGAACCGCCGCCCGGCTCGGTGATCGCCAGCGCCCCAATCTTCTCGCCGGCCAAGGTCGGCCGCACGAACGTGTCGATCTGCCGCGCATCGCCGGCGGCGATCATGTGCGGTACCGCGATGCCGCAGGTGAACAGTGACGCGAAAACTCCACCGGGCGCGCCGGCGTGGTGCAGCTCCTCGCAGATGATCACCGAGTCGGCGCCGTCCCCACCGCCGCCGCCGACCGCTTCGGGCAGGCCCGCGCCCAGAAGGCTGGCGGCACCGGCGCGCCGGTGCAAGTCGCGCGGCAAGTCGCCGGTGCGCTCCCACTCGTCGATATGCGGCACGATCTCGCGTTCTGTGAACGAGCGCACCGTCTTTCGCAGCTGCTCGCGCTCGGGTGTGGTCCAAATGCTCATAGCAGCCTTTCCGGGATGTCGACGTGACGGCTGCGCAGCCATTCGCCCAGCCCCTTGGCCTGCGGATCGAATCGCGCCTGATAGGCGACGCCCTGGCCCAGAATGCCGTCGATGACGAAGTTCACTGCGCGCAGGTTGGGCAGCACGTGGCGGGTGACGTCGAAATCGGCCGCTTCGGGCAGCAGCTCCTTGAACAGTTCGACCGTCAGCGTGTTGGCCAGCCAGCGCCACTGTTCGTCGGTGCGTACCCAGACGCCGACGTTGGCCGATCCGCCTTTGTCGCCGCTGCGGGCCCCGGCGATCTGGCCCAGCGGTACCCGCCGGGTTGGCCCGGCCGGCAGCGGGCCGGGCAGCGGCGGGGGATCGGCGGGCGCCAGTTCCAAAGTCTCGGTGGCGCAACCGATGTCGGTGCGGGTGCCATCGGCATGCACCGCGATGTGCGGCACCTGGGTGGCGTCGACGTAGCCGGGCGTGAAGACGCCGTAGACCTGACCATCGCCCGGCGGCGCGGTCACGTGGAAGCCCGGATAACTGGCCAGCGCCAATTCGACTGCGGCCGAGGAGAACTGGCGCCCGACGTTGGCGGGATCGGGGTCACGAACAACGCAGCGCAGCAACGCGCTGGCGGCTTCCTCGGTGTCGGCGTCTGTGTGGTCGGTGCGGGCCAGGGTCCATTCCAGCTCGGCGGGCTTGACAGTGAGCGCGGCCTCGAGCTGCCGGCGCACCAAGTCGGCTTTGGCCTCGATGTCCAGGCCGGTCAGCACGAATGTCATGGCGTTGCGGAACCCGCCGATGCTGTTCAGCGACACTTTCAGCGTGGGCGGCGGCGGTTCGCCGAGCACACCGCTGATCCGCACCCGGTCGGAGCCATCAGCAGACAGCTCGATGCTGTCCATCCGGGCCGTGACGTCGGGGTTGGCGTAGCGGGCGCCGGTGATTTCGTAGAGCAGCTGCGCAGTGACGGTGTCGATGCTGACCAGGCCGCCGGTCCCGGGGTGCTTGGCGATCACCGACGAGCCGTCGGCGTTGACCTCCGCCAGTGGGAAACCGGCGTAGGTCAGGTCAGGGACCTCGGTGAAGAACGAGTAGTTGCCGCCGGTGGCCTGAACGCCGCACTCGATGACATGACCGGCGACCACCGCGCCGGCGAGCTGGTTGTAGTCAGTACGCCCCCAGCCGAAATGCGCGGCCGCGGCCCCGACGATAACCGAGGCATCGGTGACCCGTCCGGTGACGACGACGTCGGCTCCGTCATTGAGACAGTCGACTATGCCCCACGCGCCCAGGTAGGCGTTCGCCGTCAGCGGCGTGCCCAGATTCAGTTCTGCGGCGCGCGGCTGCAGGTCGTCGCCTTCGACGTGGGCGACCCGGGCCGGGATACCCAGGCGCTCGGCCAGGGCGCGCACCGCGTCAGCCAGCCCGGCGGGGTTCAGCCCGCCGGCGTTGGCCACGATGCGCACCCCGCGGTCGTGGGCCTCCCCCAGGCAATCCTCGAGTTGAGTCACGAAGGTCTTGGCGTAGCCGCGGTCGGGGTGTTTCATCCGGTCGCGGCCCAGGATGAGCATGGTGAGTTCGGCCAGGTAGTCGCCGGTTAAGTAGTCCACGTCGCCGCCGGTGAGCATCTCGCGCATAGCTGATAGCCGGTCGCCGTAGAAACCCGAGCAGTTCGCGATCCGGACAGCACCGCGGCGACCAGAACCAGAGGTCATGGGCGTCCTCCATCCAAGGAATTACCGTGAGCGCAAACCAACCAACCAACCGGTAGGTTAGCGAATGCCGCCGGTGTCACGTCAAGGATGCCTCGTCTGTGCCGGTGACGCCGCCGTGCATCCGGCCAACGGGATAAGGCCTCGCGGTGGCGCCCATTTTGGCGACCAGCAGGCCACCGACTATTCTTGAGGGCAATCGTCGCCGTTCGGCCCAAACCGGCCATGCTGCGCGAACGCCCGACCCGAAGCCCCCAAATCAAGGAGCAAGGCCCGATCATGGCCACACCCAAGCGCAGGATGTCGCGCGCGAATACCCGAAGCCGGCGCTCGCAGTGGAAGGCCACCAAGACCGAGCTCGTCGGTGTGACGGTGGCAGGTCAGCGCCACAAATTGCCCCGCAGGCTGCTCAAGGCTGCCCGCCTTGGTCTCATCGATCTCGACCGGCGCTAATCTCGGCGAATACCCGGCGCGCCTCTCAGGCCGCTCTCAGGCGCTAGTACGAAACTAGTGGCCGTGCGGATACTTGTCGTCGACGACGATCGCGCGGTGCGGGAGTCGCTGCGCAGGTCACTTTCCTTCAACGGCTACTCGGTCGAGCTCGCCCACGACGGGGTCGAGGCCCTCGCCA
>DATIOT010000074.1:0-8922 GCA_035472875.1 Mycobacterium sp. | reverse complement strand
CATGAAAAATGCGCCCGGTAATAGGCCCCTGAGCTGCGGATTCGTCGTGACCACGGCGCACACACACGGCGCGGGGCGGGATGTGGACCGCCACGCCGGGGCAGACGTAGCTGCGGGTGTTTAGTAGAACAATCCATTTCGCTCGGGCGCCAGTTTGGGCTGTCCATGGTACGGCCGTACCACCCGGCTGTTATCCACAGTTGCGGCCCGGGGCAGCCGGTAAAGGCGGTGTCGACGGCATTCATACCCGCGCACCAGTTGTGGATAAACCTGTGGAAACTGTGGATAGCCATAGGCAACTGTTGGTGTTGCCGATGGCTGGCTGGCGCGCCGGAACCGAGGTGTCGAAGTCCGATATGCCGGCCGCATCGTCGCTGGGGCTGGGTTGGATTGTCCCGTCCCCCGCAAGCGGGTGGTACCGGCCACCGCAGCGGGTCCCGCGATCCGCAGTGTCGCCCCGGCTAGGCTGGTGCGGTGATCCAGGTGTGCTCCCAGTGCGGCACGCGGTGGAACGTGCGCGAGCGGCGCCGCGACTGGTGTCCCCGCTGTCGCGGGGCGCTGATGGCACCCTTGGCGGACGCGCCAACGCCCGACCCACGGTGGAGTACGCACGGTGGCCCGCCGCCCGCGAGACCGCAAGCGGACCCCGGGTGGCAGCGCACCCCGCCGCGGCTGCCGCCGGGATTCCGGTGGATAGCGGTGCGTCCCGGCGCCGCACCGCCTGCGCGGCGCGCGCGACGGTCCCGCGGGCCCACACCGCGCTACGCCGTGATCCCGCGTTGGGGGTTGGCGGACCGCGTCAATCAAGCCCCAGTTGCAGCCGAAACACCTCGGCAAGCAGGGCCATCGGTAGCGACGGTGCGCACCACCCTGTTCGTGAGCGTGCTGGTGCTCGGCATTGCGGCCCTCGTGTACGTCGTGCGGTATGTGCTGTTGGTCATCAACCGGAACACCTTGCTGAACTCGGTGGTGGCCATCGCCGCGGAATGGCTCGGGATCCTGGCCAGTGTGGTGGCGATCGCGGTGGCGATCGCGGCTGGCGTGATCCTGATCCGCTGGCTGATCGAGCGGCGGGACGCCGTGTTCTCGCATCACGGGATGCCGGAGCCGCGCTCCGTCCGCGCCCTGTGGGCCGGCTGCGTGGTGCCGCTGGTCAATCTGCTGTGGGCTCCGGTGTACGTCATCGAGCTGGCAATCATCGAAGAGCACTACGCCCGGCTGCGGAGACCGATCGTGCAGTGGTGGGCCGCTTGGGTTTTCAGCTACACGGTTTCGATCTTCGCCATCATTTCCAGCTTTGCCACAGACGCCCAGGGCATCGCGAACAACACCGTCTTGATGGTGTTCGCGTATCTGCTTGCGGCAGTCACGGTGGCCGCCGTTGCCCGGCTCTTCGAGGACTTCGTCCGCAAACCGGTCGAACGGCCAGCGCATCGCTGGGTCGTGGTGGAAGACGATCACCCCGCCGGGCCCGCATCGGCTGGCCCGGTTGAGTTGGAGGGGCAGGAACCGGCAGCATAGGGGTATGACGTGGGCCGACGAGGTGCTCGCCGGGCATCCCTTTGTTGTTGCCCACCGCGGCGCTTCGGCCGCTCGCCCCGAACACACGCTGGCCGCCTACGATCTCGCGCTCAAGCAGGGCGCCGATGGTGTCGAATGCGATGTGCGGCTGACCCGCGACGGCCATCTGGTTTGTGTGCATGATCGTCGGCTGGACCGGACCTCGACGGGGGCCGGTTTGGTCAGCACGATGACTCTGGCCCAGTTGCGCGAGCTCGAATACGGCGCGTGGCACGACAGCTGGCGTTCGGACGGTACGCATGGCGATACCAGTCTGCTGACGCTGGACGCCCTTGTTGCCCTTGTGCTGGATTGGCACCGGCCGGTGAAGATCTTTGTCGAGACCAAGCACCCGGTCCGGTACGGCTCGCTGGTGGAAAGCAAGGTGCTGGCGCTGCTGCACCGCTTCGGTATCGCCGCGCCAGCCTCCGCCGACCTGTCCCGAGCGGTGGTGATGTCGTTTTCGGCCGCCGCGGTCTGGCGGATCCGTCGAGCCGCACCGATGTTACCGACGGTGTTGCTCGGCAAGACCGCCCGTTACCTGGCGAGTAGCGCGGCCACGGCCGTCGGGGCGACCGCCGTCGGGCCTTCGCTGGCGGCGTTGAAGGAGTATCCGCAACTCGTGGACCGCGCCGTCGCCCAGGGCCGGGCCGTGTACTGCTGGAACGTCGACGACTACGACGACATCGATTTCTGCCGGGATGTCGGGGTGGCCTGGCTCGCCACTCACCACCCAGGTCGCACGAAGGCCTGGTTGGAGAGAGCCCGCGCCGACGGTGGTAGCGGCTAGTTCGACGAGAGGCGACCGCCGGCGGCGTGTGGCGCGCCGCTGCCGGCGGGTGCCGAACCCACCTCGCGATGGACGAAGTTCTCCAGGTCGAACAGGTTGGCTCCGGCACGGTCGGCGACCCGGACCAAGGTCGTCATCAGCGCGATCTCTTCGATCTGCTCCTGCAGGAACCACTGCATGAACTGCTCGCCGAGGTAGTCACCCTCGTCGCGGGCCACGGCTGCCAGCTTGCTGACTTGGTCGGTTACCGCACGTTCCTGATCGAGCGCCAGTGCCAGTGCGTCCCGTGGTTGGTCGAATCGATTGCGGACCGTGTCCACTCCCGGTATCTCGACGTGGACGTCGCGATCGATCAGATGCTGCACCAGCATCATGGCGTGGTTTCGTTCCTCGACCGCTTGGCTATAAAAATGCTTCGCTAATTGCGGTAGGTCGGCGCCGTCGAAATAAACGGCGATGGCTACGTATTGCTGTGCACTGGTAAATTCGTTGAAAATCTGTTCCTGCAGCAATGCATGGAACTTTGTCTTGGGGCCGTCGTAATCGCTCATGTCGGCAGGTTACCGCAGGTAGAAGGCGTCCGCAACGAAGGTATCACTTACTCAGGAGAGGTTTTCCTAAGTTCGCCGGATGGCGCCAAAATCCATTCTTACTCAGGCCAGCTTTGCCTAAGTAAAGCAAGGCTATGTTGAATTACCAATTTATTTGTCGGAGTATTTACCCGCAGCCCCGGTCCGGGCAAAAGAATCGCTACTGCTGTCCCTCGAGCACGTCGGTGGGCACCGGCGCGTCGGAGGCCAGCGCATCGAACAACTTGGCGGCCGCGCCGTGGTTCCACACCACGACCGAACCGGCGTCGCCGCTGCTGAATTCACCGATCGGGACGGTCACCGCGGTGGTGGACCCGTGCAGCGCCCAGCCGAGCTGGGCCAGGTCCGATGCGTGGTCGCCCTGGTCAACGGTCAGGGCGTCGGCAGCCGCATGCGACAGCGAGTACCAGCGAAACGGGTTGAGCCACACTGCCGGGCTGGACGCGCGGTGCAGCAGCGCCGCCACGAACTGCCGTTGGTTGATCATCCTGTCCAGATCCGCCCGCGGTGTGTCACGGGTCCTGACATAGCCGAGTGCGTTGCGACCGTCCAGCTTCTGGCAGCCGGCCGGCAGGTCGATGCCGGCTAGCGGGTCGCTGATCGGTGCGGTTGGGCACACGGTAATCCCGCCGAGCGCGTCGACCAGGGCGGCGAACCCGCTGAATCCGATCTCGGCGTAGTGGTCGAGGCGCAGCCCGGTGGCCTGCTGCACGGTTTGAGCCAGCAGGGTTGGCCCGCCCGTCGCAAACGCTGAGTTGATTTTGTCCCTGCCGTGGCCAGGGATCGGTACATACGAGTCGCGCGGTATCGACACCATCGTCGTCGGGGTGCTCGACCCGAACGATGGCACGTGTACCAGCAGAATGGTGTCGGTGCGACTGCTGCCGATGTCGCCGCCGGTGGCCAGATCTTGCTGCTGCTCGGCGGTAAGGCCCTGGCGGCTGTCCGAGCCGACGAGCAGCCAGTTCGTGCCGCGACCGGCCCCGGGCCGATTGGGATAGTCCGTCAGTACCGGCTCGCGGTGCAGCGTCGTGTCGAACCAAACGGTCCCGCCCAGGATGCCGGCGCCCCCCAGCAGCGATCCGATCAGCAGACTGAGCAACACCATGCGGCCCCAGCGGCGCTTGCTGCGCTTGCGCTGCGCCATCGGCGCGACGGGTCGCGGCGGGGGCGCGGACGGCTCCGGCGGACGGGCACGCGATCTGGGCGCGTCCGGTGGCGGCGGAGGGCCCGATACAGGCGACGCCCGGCGCAGCGGCACCGTCTGATCGGCCGCCGGTGGTGGCGGGCCGGTTTGGCGCCGAATCATCTGCGGCGGCTCCCGACGCGCTTGCCGCGGCGGGACCGGTCTTCGGGGCCGCCGACGTTCCGGGGATCGGTCGCCGTTCACCCGGATAACTTACGTGGCCTCACCCGCGCTCAGCGAGCAGCCGAAATCACGGTCCAAGAGAGTCAGTTACCGACGGGCGCGCAGGCCGTTGATGAACGGGCAACCCATTAGCACCCGGATGGCCTGGCTGAGTCCAATCATGTCGTCCACCGGTTGGTGGAAGGGCAGCCGGATGTCGTGGTCGCCGTGGTCGCCTTCGACGCGAAACCGCACGCCGTACCGGTCCAGCCCCAGCGGGCGGACGTGTCCGCGTCGCAGCGGCGTCGGCAGCCTGGACACCAGTCGTGCGACTACGTCGCTATGGGCGTTGTCCAGGTGCCACAGCAGGCTCGACTCGATCTCGCAGAACGGGTCGGGTCGAGCTGCGAGTAGGTCGTCCACGCTGACCGACTCGGCGCCGGTGGCGTCCGTCACCACTACGGACGCGATATCTAGTCGCAGCAGCGTGTACCGGGTCTCCTCCCCGTCCGAAGGCCTGGACCTCGGGGTCTCGACTTGCAGCAACGCCGGAATCGGGTACTCGGTGGCGATCAGATCGAGGATCTTTGTCACCGCGCCCGGTGGGACCTGCTGCAGGTGGCCGCGGACCCATACCAGCGAACGGACGGGTTCGCGCAGCGGAAGTGGCGCGTAGTCGGTCAGCTCGAGCAGCGCTTGCGATCCGGCGACCCGGCCCGCCCCGCCATCGCGGTCGGTTGTAAGCGCGACGGCGAAGGATCCGTCGTGCAGCAAGTGATGCACCGGCGTGGCGACCGGGTCCTCACGCTCGACGGCCAGCAGGGCGCCGCCGGCCCGGGCACAGGCGCTGCGGATGCGTTCGGCAGTCGTTGGCGCGGCGCTGGTCAGCGGTAACATCATTCTCCTCTGCGGTTAGGTAAGGCTAAGTTAACTTAGATTGGAGGGCGCCGCAAGATTCGTTTGGCGGTGGCCGCCGTTAGGGTTGGAGCGTGGCCCGCATCGCTTACCTCGGTCCCGAAGGGACCTTCACCGAAGCGGCGCTGCTGCAGATGACGTCAGCCGGTCTGGTTCCCGACCAGGGGCCGGATGCTTTGCGGCGGTTGCCAATCGAGAGCACGCCCGCGGCGCTGGACGCTGTCCGTAACGGCGCTGCCGATTACGCGTGTGTGCCGATCGAGAACTCGATCGATGGGTCGGTGATGGCCACATTGGACAGCTTGGCCATCGGTTCGCCCCTGCAAAGTTTCGCCGAGATAACCCTGGACGTAGCGTTCAGCATCGTCGTCCAACCGGGTCGTAGCGCCGACGATGTGCGTACGTTGGCGGCCTTTCCGGTGGCCGCGGCCCAGGTGCGGAAATGGCTCTCCGCCCACCTGTCCAGCGCCGAACTGCGACCGGCGTACTCCAACGCCGACGCGGCTCGGCAGGTGGCCGAGGGACAGGCCGACGCCGCGGTGACCTCGCCGCTGGCCGCCGCCCATCGGGGGCTGGCGACCCTGGCCGACGGTGTTGTCGACGAACCCAACGCCCGTACCCGCTTCGTCCTGGTGGGCCTGCCGGGGCCGCCGCCGGCCCGCACGGGAGCCGACCGCACGTCGGTGGTGTTGCGCATCGAGAACGCGCCCGGCTCGCTGTTGGCCGCGCTAGCCGAATTCGGCATACGCGGTATCGACCTGACCCGGATCGAATCCCGGCCGACCCGCACCGAGCTGGGCACCTATCTGTTTTTCATAGACTGCGTCGGGCACATCGACGACGATGCCGTCGCCGAGGCACTCAAGGCACTACACCGTCGTTGTGCGGACGTGCGATACCTGGGTTCCTGGCCGACGGACTCGGCCGCCGGAGTGGGGCCACCGCCGGCGGCCGAGGCGTCACGCTGGCTGGCGCGGCTGCGGGCAGGCAAACCGGAGCAAGCCCAGGATTCCGGGTCCGGAGGGTTTGGGCGGTGAGCGGTCGTCTGGTGTTGGTGCGGCACGGCCAGTCCTACGGCAACGTCGAGCGCAGGCTGGACACTCGGCCGCCGGGGGCAGAGTTGACGCCGAAGGGCCGCGACCAGGCCAGGGCGTTTGCCCTCGGTTCCGGACGGCCGGCAATGCTCACGCACTCGGTGGCCACCCGGGCGTCGCAGACGGCCGCAGTGATCGGCGCCGAACTCTACGTGGCCGTCCACGAGGTTGTCGGCATTCACGAAGTGCAGGTCGGGGAACTGGAAAACCGCAACGACGACGAGGCGGTCGCGGAATTCAATGCCGCCTACGACCGATGGCATCGCGGCGAGCTCGACGTGCCATTGCCTGGCGGCGAGACCGGCAACGACGTGTTGGACCGCTACGTGCCTGTCCTCACCGACCTGCGGATGCGCTACCTCGACGACGACGACTGGAACGGCGACATCGTCGTCGTCAGCCACGGCGCAGCGATCCGGCTGGCCTCCGCGGTGCTGGCCGGAGTGGACGGAAACTTCGCGCTGGACAACCACCTGGACAACGCCGAGTCGGTGGTGTTGGCCCCGATCACAGACGGGCGGTGGAGTTGTCTGCGGTGGGGAACCCTGACGCCCCCGTTCTACCCCAAACCCGAAGCCAGCTCGGTCGTGGACGCGGTGCGCTCAAGTAGTGACCCGATGGGCTGACGACTGATCAAACGGCCAACGCGACCGATTCTTCAGTGCATTCGCAGCCGACGGCATCGCAGTCGATGACGAACGTGTGCGGCAACAGCTCGGGACTGACGCAGCCCGGCTCAGTGCACTCCGACCGGCGCAATGAATGGCGAATGATGGTGCCGTGGCAGTGATCTAGGCCTGCCCGGCAGTCGCGGCAGTCAGCGCTCATGAGCCGTTCATAGCACCGGGCCGGGATAAATTCGGGATGCCGCGCCCAGATGCCAGCGGATTGTCAGCGGGTTATCACGCCCAGCCCAGTTCTTCCAACCGGTCGTCGCCGATGCCGAAGTGGTGGGCGATTTCGTGGATCACCGTGATCGCTACCTCCTCGACGACCTCGTCGTCGGATTCACAGACATCCAGCAGCGCCTCGCGGTAGATCGTGATGGCGTCCGGCAGCGATCCGCCGTAGTCGGAGTCTCGCTCGGTCAACGCCACCCCTTCGTACAGGCCGAGCAGTTCGGCGTCTTCAGGGTGGCGGTCTTCGACCAGAACGACGACGTTGTCCATCGCGGCCGTCAGCTCGGGCGGGATCAGGTCAAGTGCATCGGAGACCAGCTCGTCGAACCGCTGCGGATCCATCCGCACGGTCACCCCGGCTAAGCCCCCGGTGCAGGCGCGGCCGGTGGGGGCGGTGGCGCCTCGGGTGCGGGCGGGACCGGCGGGGGCGGTGGCGCCTCCGGTGCGGGCGGGGGCGGCGCTGGCGCTGGGTTGGCCGGTGGCGGCGCTGGCGCTGGCGCTGGGTTGGCCGGTGGCGGCGCTCCGCCGTCTGCCGGGGGCGGCGGAGCCTCTTGCGGTGCTTGCGTAGCCGGAGCCTGCGGAGGCGTCACAACCGGCTGTTGCGGGAGGTGCTGATTGTTCGGCGGGATGGCATCCGGCGGCGGGGCGCTGGGCTCCTGCGCCTGAACCGGAATCGGCGGCAGCGTGAGCCGCTCCTCCGGGATGTCGGGGGGCGGTACCGGCGGTTGACCGTTGATCAGCAGCCGGCCCTTGGCGCTGTTCACCAGCGTGGCCCAGCCCCCGTTGCCCAGGGTCGCGCCGATACTGCATGCGACCTCACGGCTACCCGCCGACCAGCTGGCCAGCGACACGGTGGGGTAGATCAGCGTCAGGGTTGTGATGCGCAATTTGATCGGCGCAAGGTAGGCATCGGTCATCTTGGTGCAGGAGTCCTTGATGAAGCCGTCTTGCTCGGGCTCGGCAGGAAGAGCAGCGGGAAACTTCTCGGCCAGGTTGACCGTGCCGGTGATCTCCATTGCGTGTGGGGCCCCGCAGTCGACCGGAACATCGATCGGTTGGTTGGTCGCCGAGTCGATGCCCAAGCAGGTGCCCGCCGACCAGGCCTTGGACTGGTCTACGTTGGCGACCTTGCCTTTGAAAACGGCCTGTTGGTTGTTCGGACCGGGCAGCTGCAGGCCGCACAGCATGCGGCGCTCGCCCGACTGGCGCCACGCCCGGTCACCCGACCACAGCATGCTGACGGTGAACTTGCTGTTGGGGTCGTATTTGGTCCCCAGGTAGCGGCGCACCGCGGCCTCGCACTGTTCCTGGCTGATCTGCTGAATGCGAGCCGGCGACGGGGGAGCGGCATTGGGCCCGTATTCCGAGCCGGGGAAGGTCCGCATATCGATGGACTCGGCGACTTCAAACTTGTGGTCGTCCGCGCAGTTGACGGTGCTCGCGGACTCCGGTGTGATATCCGGCCACATCAGGCAATCACCGCTTTTGGCGCGGTTGAAGGCGGCGTCGCTTTTGGCTCCGGTGCTGGGCACCGGATTGCTGCCGAGGTAGCCGGCCAACCGCCCCGGCCCGTTGCCGCCGACCGGAATCGCGGTGACCAGTCCGGCGATCAACAGGCCACCGAGCGCGCTGAGTAGCAGTGCCCGCCGGGTCGCCGTCGCCTGCAAAGTGCGCGGCCACTGGAAGCCGGCCGACGGCTGCTCCGCCTCAGCGGCGGGAGGGCTGG
>DATIOT010000073.1:0-7535 GCA_035472875.1 Mycobacterium sp. | reverse complement strand
CCGTCGTAGTTGACGAACACGCTGGACGCGCCGATGTTGCTGTGTTCGCCGATGTCGGCATCCCCGACGTAGGTCAGGTGCGGCACTTTGGTGCCGATGCCGATGTTGGAGTTCTTGGTCTCGACGAACGCGCCGAGCTTGCCGTCGGCTCCCAGCACAGTGCCGGGCCGTAGGTATGTGTAGGGGCCGACCGTGGCGCCGCCACCGATCGAGGATGAGGTGCCGTGGGTGCGGACCACTGACGCGCCATCACCGACGGTGACATCGGTCAGCGTGGTGTCCGGACCGACGACGCAGCGACCGCCGATCTGGGTGCGGCCGAGCAGCTGTGTTCCGGGGTGGATGACGGTGTCGCGACCGATCGTCACGTCAATGTCGATCCAGGTGGTCGCCGGATCGATCACGGTGACGCCGGACATCTGGTGGGCGGCGACGATCCGGCGGTTGAGCTCGGCGCCCAGCTCGGCCAGCTGGACGCGGTTGTTGACGCCGGCCACCAGCGCGCTGTCGTCAACGTGCTGAGCGTGTACGGTCTGACCGTCCCCGCGGAGAATAGCGATGACGTCGGTGAGGTAGAGCTCCTGCTGGGCATTGTTGGAGCTCAGCCGGCTCAGCGCGGATCGCAACGCCGCGATGTCGAAGGCGTAGACGCCGGCGTTGACCTCGCGGATCTCGCGTTGCGAGGCTGTGGCGTCGGCGTGTTCCACGATCGCCATCACTTCGTCGTCCTGGGTGCGCAGAATGCGGCCGTAGCCAAGGGGTTCGCTCAGCGTGGTGGTCAGCACCGTCACCGCGGCCGACACCGCGCTGTGGGTCGCGATCAGATCGGCCAGGGTGTCGGAGTCCAGCAGCGGGGTATCGCCCGAGGTGACAATGACGATGCCGGCGTAATCGTCAGGCAGCGCGGACAGGCCGCAGAGCACCGCGTGGCCGGTGCCGAGTGGTCGTTCCTGTAGCGCGACCTCGATCGTGCGTCCGAGGGCGTCGGCGAGTTCGGCGACAAGTGGCGCGATGCGCTGGTGGTCGTGGCCCAAGACCACGACCAGATGCCGGGGTGCCACCTTGGTGATCGAATGCAGCGAATGTGACAACATGCTGCGGCCGGCAATGGTATGCAGCACCTTCGGGGTGTCTGACCGCATCCGGGTGCCGGGCCCGGCCGCTAAAACCAGGACCGCGGTGTCACCACGAAACGACATCAGCTCTCCTTCTGCTTTGTCCCCTGCGAGGCGGGAGGCCTAAACGCCGACACGCCGTTAAGGGTGTCATTTCACCTGCACTGGTGGCAAAACCCGGCATGTGTGGCATCTGGTGCGACCTCGTAAGACAAGCAATCGAAGCTCCGTCGCCAGGACTCGAACCTGAACTTTCTGAACCAAAATCAGAGGTGCTGCCGATTACACCACGACGGATTGCCTACCACGTCGAGCGGCGGTTAATCGCCGACCGCGCCAACAAGACTCTAGACGGAATGGGACCCGCCGGCGGCCCCAGGGAAAGTCGGGCGATTTCACCTGCGCAAACGGATACCCTGATGGCGTGGCTGTGCTTGATAAAGAGCCGGATAAAGAAGTGCGCGCGCCGCGGGCCCGGATGACCGGTAGCGAGCGCCGACACCAACTCATCGGTATCGCGCGCTCGCTGTTCGCCGAACGCGGCTACGAAGGTGCCTCGATCGAGGAGATCGCACAGCGCGCGAACGTGTCCAAACCGGTCGTGTATGAGCATTTCGGCGGCAAAGAAGGTCTGTATGCCGTGGTGGTCGACCGCGAGATGTCCGCGCTTCTGGACGGCATCACCTCCTCGCTGACCAACAACCGCTCGCGGGTGCGCGTCGAGCGGGTCGCGCTGGCGCTGCTCACCTATGTCGAGGAACGCACCGACGGCTTCCGGATCATGATCCGCGACTCGCCCGCCTCGATCAGCTCCGGCACCTATTCCAGCCTGCTCAACGACGCCGTCAGCCAGGTCAGCTCCATCTTGGCCGGCGACTTCGCCCGTCGCGGCCTGGATCCGGATCTGGCGCCGCTCTACGCCCAGGCTTTGGTGGGCTCGGTGTCGATGACGGCGCAGTGGTGGCTAGATACCCGCGAGCCCAAGAAAGAAGTGGTCGCCGCGCACCTGGTCAACCTGATGTGGAATGGCCTGACCCATCTTGAAGCCGATCCCAAGCTGCAGGACGAGTAGCGCGAGTGCCCTCCTGATGCGCCCAAGCGGCCAGCGCTGCGGGCAGATTCTGGCGATCGGCTGAATAATCGATACCCAGAGCGGCGAGCACATTGAGCAGCATGCCGGTGGCCAAGAAGTCGGTTGCCATCGCAGCGTCCACGCCCTCGATCGAGGTGATGAACCGAAACAGTTTCGCCTTCTGTTCCCTGGCAGTTTGGCGATGCCTAGCGTCACCGACCGCTCCGGCATACATCTGCAACTGAAATCGCATTGAGGTGGTGTCGGCGAGCAGTTGCCGATACCGGCGGCCCATTGCCGCAATTGCCGCCGCCCCGGCGTGCCCGGTGGCGGCATCACGCAACGCGGCTTCGGTTTCGGCAAAAGCCTGTTCGACGCACTTGCCATATAACGCGCTTTTGTCACCGAAAAGCCGGAACAGATAGGGCTGCGACACACCAGCTTCCCGCGCGATCGTCTCGGTTGACGTCCCGCTGTACCCGCCGCGCGCGAATTCGGCGATAGCGACGTCGACGACCTGCGCCCGTCGCTGCTCGGCGCTCATCCTGGAACGGCGGGGCGCCTGCTCGGCGACGCCGGCGTGTGACGTCACGGGCTAGCAGTTGGCTTGGCGCAACTGGTCGACGAACGGTGTCGTCGCTTCGTCCGGGGTCCAGTCCGGGCTGAAACCGGTGTGAACGACGTAGACCTCGCCATAGCGGCGGGCCAGCTCGCGCTTGACTTCGGTGGGGTATGTCCAGGCGGTGTCCAGCTGAAGGTGAGGCATGGGCGTCTCCTCGCTAAGTGCTCACCCGGTAGCTTAGTGAGTACTCAATAACTAGACGAGGACCGGTCAACCGCAGTCGCGCGAGAGCAAGTCGGCGATCGTTTCGCGACGGACCAGTTCGCGGGCCCGACCATCCTTGACCGCCACCAGCGGCGGCCGACAGACCATGTTGTAGTTCGACGCCATGCTGTGGTGGTAGGAGCCGGTGCAAGCCACGGCCAGCAGGTCTCCGGGATGCAGGTCCGCCGGTAGCTCGATATCGCGGGCGATCTCGTCGCCCGCTTCACAGTGCCGGCCCGCGACGGTGACGCGGTGCTTGATCCCCAGCGGATGCCGGTTCGCCAGCGCGACGGTGTATTGCGCGCCGTACAACGACACCCGCGGGTTGTCGCTCATTCCGCCGTCTACGGCGACGAAGGTGCGGCCACCCGGCTGTGTCTTCACCGAGCACACCCGGTACAGCGTGACACCGGCCCGGGCGCTGATGGCGCGACCCGGTTCCACCACGATGGTCGGTCGGGGGAAATGTTCGGCGGCGCAAGCCTCGTCCAGGGCGTTCTCGATGACGGCGGCCAGCTCGTCGAGGTTGAGTTCCCGATCACCGGGGACGTAAGGGATTCCGTGACCACCACCGATGTTCAGCTCGGTCAGGATGACGCCGTGCTGCGCGCGGATGTCGGCCATGGCGGCGATCATCCGGTGGATGGCCTCGCCATACAGGGCCGCGTCGGTGACCTGCGAGCCGATATGGCAATGCAACCCGACCAGGTCGAGGATCGGGTGTGCCAACACCCGCTTTACCGCGTCGGCGGCATTGTCACCGTCGAGGGTGAACCCGAACTTCTGGTCGCTGATACCGGTGGTGACCGCGCGATGTCCGTGGATGTCGATGTCGGGGGTCACCCGGACGAGCACCGGTTGGCGCCGGCGCGCCAGGCCCGCGAGGTAGGCGATTTCAATGCAGGAGTCCAACACGATGCGCCCGACCCCGACACGTACCGCCTCGCGCAGCTCATCGGCCGACTTCGCGTTGCCGTGCATGACGATGCGGGCAGGGTCGACTCCACCGGCCAGGGCAACGGCCAGCTCGCCGCCCGAGCAGACGTCGACGCCAAGTCCCTCTTCGCGGGCCCAGCGCGCCACCGCGCTGGTCAGCAGCGACTTTCCGGCATAGACGACCTCGACGCCGCGCAACGCCTTGCGATAGCGGCGGGCGCGCTGGCGGAAGTCGGTCTCGTCGATGACGTAGGTCGGGGTGTGGAACTCGTCGGCGATGTCGACTAGCGGCACGCCGCCGATGCAGAGCCGGCCCTCCTCGTCGGAATGTGTAGTGACGGGCCAGATCGCTTGATCGAACCGCGGGGGAGCCGCCTGACCAAGAGATGGCAGGATGTCTAGCAATGTCATGACTTTAACGTGCGCCCGGGGAGTGCCTGGTGCCGCTTTCCTTACGATCCTTTGACGGCGCCGGGCGCAATATTGACGAAGTTCGGCGCCCCTAGAATGGCCTCATCATGACCGCACCGGGGCCTGCTCGCCCAGAAACCCCGATCGCGGGGCTCGTTGAATTGGCGCTGACCGCGCCGACCTTCCAGCAGCTCGTCGAGCGCGCGGCCGGCCGACCCGCGGAATTGAGCCTGGTCGGCCCGGCCAGCGCCCGGTTGTTTGTCACCAGCGCGCTGGCGCGACTGGGCCCCTTGCTGGTGGTGACCGCCACCGGGCGCGAAGCCGACGACCTGACCGCTGAACTGCAAGGCGTTTTCGGCGACGAGGTGGCGGTCTTCCCGTCGTGGGAGACGCTGCCGCACGAACGGCTCTCGCCCGGTGTCGACACCGTCGGCGCCCGGTTGATGGTGTTGCGCCGGCTGGCCCATCCCGACGATGCCCAGTTGGGCCCACCCCTGCAGGTGGTGGTGACCACGGTGCGCTCGCTGCTGCAGCCGATGACACCGCAGCTGGGACTGGTGGAGCCGCTTACGCTCACCGTTGGCGATGACACCAGCGCAGACGGCGGCGACGGCTTCGAGGGTGTGGTGGCCCGGCTGGTCGAGCTGGCCTATACGCGGGTGGACATGGTCGGCCGGCGCGGCGAATTCGCCGTCCGCGGCGGGATTCTCGACGTCTTCCCCCCGACCGCCGAACACCCGGTGCGCGTCGAGTTCTGGGGCGACGAGATCACCGAAATGCGGATGTTCTCGGTGGCCGATCAGCGCTCCATTCCCGAGATCGGCATCGACACGCTGTTCGCGGTCGCCTGTCGTGAACTGTTGCTCAGCGACGACGTGCGGGCGCGGGCCGCCCAGCTGGCGGCACGGCATCCCGCTGGCGAGGGCGCCATCACCGGCAGCCTCACCGACATGCTGGCCAAGCTGGCTGAGGGTATCCCGGTCGACGGTATGGAGGCGTTGCTGCCGGTGCTTCGGCCCGACGATCACGTGCTGCTGACCGATCAGCTGGCCGCTGGCACCCCGGTTTTGCTGTGTGACCCGGAAAAGGTGCGCAGCCGGGCGGCCGACCTGATCAAGACCGGTCGTGAATTCCTGGAGGCATCGTGGTCGGTCGCCGCCCTGGGTAGTGACGGGAATCAAGCGCCCACCGATGTCGAGCGGCTGGGTGGGTCGGGGTTCGCCGAACTGGGCGATGTGCAGGCCGCGGCGGCCCGGTCCGGTCATCCGTGGTGGACCTTGAGTCAGCTGTCCGACGAGTCGGCTGTGGAGCTGGATATCCGGGCGGCGCCGTCCGCTCGCGGGCATCAGCATGACATCGACAGCATCTTCGCGATGCTGCGCGCGCACGTCACGACCGGCGGGTACGCAGCGGTGGTGGCGCCCGGGACCGGGACTGCCCATCGAGTGGTGGAGCGGCTTGCCGAATCCGACACCCCCGCCGCCATGCTCGAATCGGGCGCGGCATCCCAACTCGGCCCCAAACCAGGCATAGTCGGGGTGCTCAAGGGCCCGCTGCACGACGGTGTCGTCGTACCGGGCGCCAACCTGGTCGTCATCACCGAGACGGATCTGACCGGTAACCGGGCGACATCCGTCGAGGGCAAGCGGCTGGCGGCCAAGCGGCGCAACACCGTCGACCCGCTGGCGCTCACGGCAGGCGACCTGGTGGTGCACGATCAGCACGGCATCGGGCGGTTCGTGGAGATGGTCGAGCGCACCGTCGGCGGCGCCCGGCGCGAGTATCTGGTGCTCGAGTACGCGTCCAGCAGGCGCGGACAGCAGGCGGACAAACTGTATGTCCCGATGGATTCCCTGGATCAGCTGTCGCGCTATGTCGGCGGGCAAGCGCCGGCGCTGAGCCGGCTCGGCGGCAGCGACTGGGCTAACACCAAGACCAAGGCGCGCCGCGCCGTGCGAGAGATCGCCGGCGAACTGGTGTCGCTGTACGCCAAACGGCAGGCCAGCGCCGGGCATGCATTCGGGCCGGACACCCCGTGGCAGGCCGAGATGGAAGACGCGTTCGGTTTCACCGAGACTGCCGACCAGCTGACCGCGATCACCGAGGTCAAGGCCGACATGGAAAAGCCGGTGCCAATGGACCGGGTGATCTGCGGCGACGTCGGCTACGGCAAGACCGAGATCGCGATACGGGCGGCGTTCAAAGCGGTTCAGGACGGTAAACAGGTCGCCGTGCTGGTGCCCACCACGCTGTTGGCCGACCAGCATCTGCAAACGTTCGGCGAGCGGATGGCCGGCTTCCCGGTGGTCGTCAAGGGGTTGTCCCGGTTCACCGACGCGGCCGAGTCTCGCGCGGTGATCGACGGCCTGGCTGACGGGTCGGTGGACATCGTGATCGGCACGCATCGGCTGCTACAGACCGGGGTGAGCTGGAAGGATCTGGGCCTTGTCGTGGTCGACGAGGAGCAGCGGTTCGGGGTGGAGCACAAGGAGCACATCAAGTCGCTGCGCACCCATGTCGACGTGCTGACCATGAGCGCCACCCCGATCCCGCGCACCCTGGAGATGAGCCTGGCCGGGATTCGCGAGATGTCGACGATCCTGACGCCGCCCGAAGAGCGCTACCCGGTATTGACTTACGTCGGCCCGCACGACGACAAGCAGATTGCCGCCGCGCTGCGCCGGGAGCTGTTGCGCGACGGGCAGGCCTTCTACGTGCATAACAGGGTCAGCTCCATCGATCGGGCCGCCGCCCGGGTGCGTGAGCTGGTGCCTGAGGCGCGGGTAGTCGTCGCGCACGGACAGATGCCCGAGGACCTGCTGGAAAGGACCGTGCAGGGGTTCTGGAACCGCGAATACGACATCTTGGTGTGCACCACGATCGTGGAGACCGGTCTGGATATCTCCAACGCCAACACGCTCGTCGTCGAGCGCGCCGATGCGTTTGGGCTGTCCCAGCTGCACCAGTTGCGTGGCCGGGTCGGCCGCAGCCGGGAACGCGGCTACGCCTACTTCCTCTATACACCGCATGTGCCGCTGACCGAGACCGCGCATGAGCGGCTGGCCACCATCGCCCAGCACACCGAGGCCGGGGCGGGCATGTACGTGGCCCTGAAGGACCTGGAAATCCGCGGGGCGGGCAACCTGCTCGGCGGCGAGCAGTCCGGGCACATCGC
>DATIOT010000072.1:0-2781 GCA_035472875.1 Mycobacterium sp. | reverse complement strand
ACGCCAAGTCTTCGACGACAAACTGTTGGCCGTGATCAGTGGGAACTCCCTCGGGGTGTTGGCCACCATCAAGCGTGACGGGCGCCCACAGCTGTCGAACGTGAGCTATCACTTCGATCCGCGCGAGCTGGTCGTGCGGGTATCGATCACCGAGCCGCGGGCCAAGACCCGTAATCTGCGTCGTGACCCGCGGGCTTCAATTTTGGTTGATGCCGACGATGGATGGTCGTATGCCGTCGCCGAGGGCAAAGCGGAACTGACCCCCTCGGCGGGCGCGCCCGACGACGACACTGTCGAGGCGCTGATTGCCTTGTACCGCAGAATTGCCGGTGAGCACCCGGACTGGGACGAGTACCGGCAGGCGATGGTCACTGATCGGCGGGTGCTGCTGACGCTGCGGATCTCGCACGTATACGGCATGCCACCGGGTAAGCGGTAAAACCACAAGGCAGGCGCGGCCTGTCCAGGTTAGGCTGCCGTTATGGCTGAATCGAACTCTCAGCAAGAGGACGAGACCAAGCGCAAGTTCCGTGAAGCCCTCGACCGCAAGAAGGCCAAGTCGTCGGGCGGATCCGATCATAAAAGCGGCGGCGACAAGCAGACGCGGGCGCACGGTCCGGTCGAGAGCCGTCGGGAATTCCGCCGCAAGAGCGGGAGCGGCTAGGCTCTGGCCACAGTCGTTGGCAGACTTAGGCTTTCGTCCTGGCTTCCTGCCTTCTCCTGCGCATCGGCAAGCCCGAAGAATGCCACTGGAACGGCGAATTCAATTGCCCTGAGCACATCCTGGAACCGGCGCGGTCGACCGTTTCGTGCCAGCGAGATCAGCCGCCCCACACCGCCGGCTAGCATGACGCCCGCCAGCCCGGATGGGTGATTTGCGAGCCGCCCGTATCCAGGCGATGCCGTACCCGGCGAATATCGCCGAGTAAAACCGTTCGCGCGAGTCGACCGTCGCGTTCCCATCAGTCGCGCCCGGACGGAGGCCGTGCGCGCCAACGAGTTTCTGCCGTCGTGATCAGCTGGCTGGCGTTTGTGGGGGTGCCGTGTGTGCTGTGGCTTACCGACCAGAGTTTCACGCGCGACGAGCTCAGGGCCATCTGCGTCGACGCCCTCGACACGGTGCTTCCGGCGCAGCTTTAAACTGTGTGGGTGCCGAAACTTCAGCTTGTCCAAGATCCGGCCGCCGACGCGCTGCTGGACGACAACCCGTTCGCGTTGCTGGTCGGAATGCTGCTCGACCAGCAGGTGCCGATGGAAACCGCCTTCGCGGGACCCAAGAAAATCGCGGATCGGATGGGCGGCCTCGACGCCGCCGAAATCGCCGACTACGACCCGGACAAGTTTGCCACACTATGCTCGGAAAGACCTGCGATACACCGCTTTCCGGGTTCAATGGCCAAGCGTATCCAGACCCTTGCGCAGATCATCGTGGACCGCTACGACGGTGATGCGGCCGCGTTGTGGACCGCCGGTGACCCCGATGGGAAGGAGCTGCTGCGGCGGCTCAAGGGGCTACCCGGTTTCGGTGAGCAGAAGGCGCAGATCTTTTTGGCGTTGCTCGGCAAGCAGTATGGCGTAACGCCGACGGGCTGGCGGGCGGCGGCCGGGGAGTTCGGCAAGGCCGGCACCCACCTATCTGTCGCCGATATTGTCGATGCCCAGTCGCTTGGGAAAGTGCGATCGCACAAAAAGCAGATGAAAGCAGCAGCCAAAGCGGCAAAGTAGAAGGTCACCAGAAGGGAAAGGCGACAACGTGAAGACACACATTACGTGTCCGTGCGGCGAAGCCATCGTCGGCAAGGACGAAGATGAGCTGGTCGAACTGACCCAAGCGCACCTTGCCAGCGTTCATCCGGGGCTGGAGTACGACCGCGACGCAATTTTGTTCATGGCGTACTGACTTGATGCGTGCGTGACGCTCGCGTCAGGGCAGTGGTGCTAGGGCACCACCGTTGAACCGATCGTGGGCATGAACTGGCACTGCTTTTCTTTAGTAGTGACCTGCCCGAAGATCGTCGACATGATGCTGCCCGAACCCGTGTCGACAATCGCAGTCAACGTCGTTGGTCCGTCGGCATTGATGTCGGTGCGCGGGTTGAGCGTGGCCGTTCCGGACTTGCCAGTGGTCAGGTTCACCCAGGTGACGTTCAACGGCAGCTTCTGCACCTCAGCGGGTCCAGGCGTGCCGACAGCGGTGAACACGTAGGCGGTCTGGCCGGGCCCGGGACCGGGAAGCGGAATCTTGGCCGGCCCCGCCACCGACAGCGCGGTCGCGATGGAGCTACTGCTGTCCGCAAGGCAATTGGTGCCGATCGAGGGGTACATGAAGTCCTGCGTGGGCGGGGCGTCAGGGCCGAAACCCGGAGCCGCCGCGGGGGCGGCGGCGGCCGGCGCAGGAGCCGGTGCCGGGGCCGGCGCTGGAGCGGCTTGCGGCGCCGGGGAGGCCGGTGCAGGTGCTGCTACCGGCGGGGGCATGGGCGGGGTAGCCGCGGGTGCTGCGGCCGGCGCGGGTGCTGCGACGGGCTCGACAGTCCCGGGAACCGCTGCGGAAGCGGGCGGTGTGGCCACCGGCGGGGTGGTTGCGGGTGCCGCAACCGGCCCGGGACCTGCCGCGTGGGCAGGATCGATACCCGTCGGCAGGTGGGCCTGCGTGCCGGGCACTATGCCTGCCGGTGGCACGTGTGGCACCGGCGAGGTGTCAGGCGGGGTGAGGTTATTCGGCGCCGGCGCCGGGGCACCGGCAACCGGCGAGCCGGGCTCTTGCACGAACTGGTTCACCGA
>DATIOT010000071.1:0-6928 GCA_035472875.1 Mycobacterium sp. | reverse complement strand
GCGTCCGTTCGCTCGGATCAATGCCATCCATTTCCCGCGCAGAAACACAACACCTTTATACCCGGACGTGTTGTTAGACAGTTTCGGTCGATTAAGCTGATTTTGTGTATGAGTGGCTGGCCGAAGGTTATCCCAGCTGTTGTTAGGCGGATAATTGTCTTTGTGGTCGATCGTGAACTCCGGCCATTCGCCGGTCATAATCAGCCAAATGATGTGCGTCACCTTGTATTGGTTTCCGGGTGGCGCGCCGTAGTTAATAGTCCATTCGCCCCGCGGTCGCGTGATGGTACCGGCGACATCACCGATCTGAACGCTAGATTTTGGGCGTCTGATTTTCCAAAACAGGAGCCCGATGTCGGGATCATAGCGCCACGTTTCGCGCGCTATCTCGGCGGTCAGTCGCTCGCGCTTCCCGGGCGTAACCATACGGGAGTCGCCACGCACCCAGTCGGGCAAATTCGCGATAGCCACTGCGCTTGCTCCATACAGGCGTTGGTGGTCAGGGTCGTTGCGGTGTTGCTAGCACAGCAACGACCCGCTCTTTATGGTCAAGTCGCAGGAGGTTGTCCATGAACCTCGATGACCTCGACCGGGCAATGCAACTGAAGACCGAACTCGCCGGCTGGGAAAAGGCGCTGAGCCGGGCCGACCGCTCGATTTTCAAGTCGGCTGAGCTCCTCATCACCGACGCCGCGCACCTGCATATGGGGCAGCAGTCGCAGTCAAAGATCGCGGTCGATCGTGACGTGCTGATCCCGTGGATCGAGGAGCGGATCGCGGTGCTGCGCCGCGAGCTGCGTGCTTTGGGCGTGCAGTGGTCGTGAGGCAATAGATGGCGCAGGGCGCTTCACTGCCAGCGGCACCCCCGCGCACCCCCGGTCTCCCCGAAAGCCAGACGTTCTACGACTTTGCCGGCTGGAACGGCATCGACACCAAGCCGCCGCGCCCCGGGATCGACGACGATAAGTGCGCCTGGTGCGACAACATCATGCCGCTTGGGGCGCACAACATCCGCGCCATGCCGGATCAAAGCCCCCCGGGTTACACCGCTGCCGCCGGGCGCACGATCATCTGGTTTGAGTGGTATGGCCTGGCGTCGATGATCGTGAATAACGGCCCGCACGCGATCATTTTTCTCGATAATGGGCAGGCTGACGATTACGCGCTCTTCCCTAACACCACCGCGACGCTCGCCCCGCCGGGTACATTCACCATACCAGCTGGGACGAGCCCCGGTGTCCGGCAGTTCGGCACCGATTTGCTGTGTATTTCCACCGAGCAGAGCCTCAACGCCTACTGGGTGTGGGACGGGGCGACGCTGTTTGGCGCGGGCAGCCTCGGTCCCGAGGTTGATATCCTCGACGGTGGGCGCAATTACACCTCGCTGCCGACGATCACGCCGCGGGGCGGCAGCGGCACCGGCGCGGCGTTCACCTCGACGATCGAAAACGGAGCCGTCGCGACCGTCACGGCGACGGCGGCAGGGCACGGCTACGATATCGCCCAGGATCCGCAAAAGATCCTGCTGACCTTCTCGGGCGGCGGCGGGCCGACCACGGCGTGGGGCATCGCCGCGGTCGTCAACGGGGCCATTACCGGCATCCAAATCCAAAACGGCGGGAGTGGTTTTACCGCCATCCCCGGCATCACCATCACCGACGGCACCGGGAGCGGCGCGCAGGCGGTCGTGACCGGGCTCTCGGCGGGGACGATTACCGCAATCACGGTGATTGACTGCGGCGCGAACTATACATCGCCGGTAATCGGCACTAGCGGCGGCGGTGGCGGCGGACTGATCGCGACGGGGACGCTCGACAACGGCGTCATTAATTCGGTGTCCATATCCGACCCCGGCGGACCCTACCTCAACGCGCCGCAGGTCTTTTTCCTCTCCGTTACCGGCAGCGGTGCGTCGGGGACCGCGATTATCAACAGCTCCGGTAATGTGACCGGGGTCGACTTTGGGCACGGGGTGGGAGCCGGGTTTACCGGGACGGGCTACAACACGGTCGGTTCGGTGCTGGTCGGTTTTAGCGGCGGCGGTGTCGCCAGTGCGACGGTTCGGTTGATGCCGTTCGGTGTTTCCGGGCACGCCATCGAATCGTACCAAGGTCGCATCTGGGTGACGACGACCCCGGTCAAGGTCAAGACCTTTGGCACCGCGCCGGGTTCGGCCACAAATTTCAGCCCGGGCGACGGTGGGTTTGTCTTCCCGGCCACCGAGTCAGTGCTGAAATTCGAGTGGTCGAACCTGCGCCAGTCAAACGGGTTTCTCTACCTGGCCGGCGATTCCAGCGTCAACGCCATCTCGGGGGTGACCACCAGCGGCGCGCCCGCCACGACGACCTTCAGCAACCAAAACATCGATCCGCAGATCGGCTCGCCGTGGAACCCGAGCGTCGAGGTCTACAGCCGAGCGGTCATCTTGGCGAACCCGTTTGGCATCCACGCGATTTACGGCGGTGCGGTGCAGAAGATCAGCACGCCGCTCGACGGGGTCTTCCAGACCGGCCAGGCCAACATCAACCAGAATCTGCCACCGAGCTCGGCCATCGCCGAGGTCTTTGGCGTGCACGTCTACATGCTGCTGATGCCGATCATCGACCCAATCACTCGGGCGGCGCGCAACGCCCTCTTGATGTGGGACGGGCGGCGGTGGTGGACAGCATCGCAAAATTCCCCGCTAGCGATGGTCCGCACCAATGAATGGGGCAGCACGATCACCGCGTGGGGGTTGGACGTCAGCCAGACCCATCTTTTCCCGCTGTTCCAGACCTCGGCGACCAGCCGCCAGACGACACTGCGGTCGAAGATGTGGACCCGGCCCGGGATCCAATTCGAGAAAAAGGGTATGCAGCTTTACGCGCTGTGGCAGGCCAATACCAACACGACGCTCAATTTCACGATCGACAACGATAACTCGAGCGGGCCGGTCACGCAGGGACCGTACACCCAGACCGCCGGGCTGATCGGCTGGGGCCGGTCGCGTGTGCCTGACAACATCGGGGTCTGCATCGGCTTTACGATGACCTCGACCTCGGGCGATTTTCAGCTGATGGACGTGTCGATCCTGGCGCAGGAGCGCCGTTTGGTGGTGTAGCAGAGGAGGCAACAATGAAAAGCCGTCGTCGCATGGTTATGGTTCCAGCTTCTCGGAAAGCCGCGCGGGCCCGGCGTCGCAGCCGCCGCTAAAGAAAAATGCCCGGTTACGCGAGGCAGCCGGGCAAGTTTTCAATGCTACCGCACCTACCCGCCAAGCGAAGACGGTTTAATGGCGACGTGGATGCGGACGGCCACGATACCATCTGTTGCCAAGTCAGCAACAACAGTATAACGGGGCATGGACAAGGCTACGGAACGCGCCGCGATCGAGTATGAGCTCGCCTTTTACGACGATGTCGCGCCGCCCGAGTTTATGATCGACGCGGTGGAAAAGCGGAAGGTAAAGCTGCGCGAGCGCCTGGCCGAGCTCGGTTCCGATGGAATACGTGCTGCTGGTGCTTGATGAAATCGGTCACATCCTCAGGATCCCGCTTTTGCTGGACGGGTCTGAGGATGACGACACGGCTGTCGCGCGGTTTAAGGATGCGATTGTCGTGGCTCGCCACATGTACTCCGAGAAGTGGGGCACGCAAGTCACGAGGACGATCGACCTGAAAACACGACGGATCATAGGCAGGTTGGACGGGTTTCCCGAATGAGCCTCGCCCTCCTCTACAACATCCCAAACGACCGCCGCAGCATGGACGAGTGGTCGTTCTCCAACCGCGAGAGCCACGACCAGATCATTATCGCGGTCCAGCGCATTTACGGGGTCAACCTCGTCCCCTACGTGCTCGACCCGCTCCCCGACGAGGACATCCCGTCGTTCCTCGCGCGGCACCAGCAGATGCACTCCGACATGGCGGTGGTGACCGGGATCGGGACCAGCAACTACACGGCGCTCGATTTCCAAGATCCGAGCTTGCTCGCCTACTACTTCAACCTACATGCCGCTGAGCACGTCGCCACGCATCAAAAGCTGGGGATCTGATGAGCGAAGACCGTAGCCCGCTCGGAAAGCCCCTAAAGGATGGCGAACTCGCGTTTGAGGTCATCCTAAAATGCACTTGCGGCTGTGGTTATGTCTTCAAAAGCGCCCAGCATGCCTTCCTTGAAACCCAGTCTGTCGAGCGGGCGATCCATCACATCGCCGGCAAGGTCTACCGGGTTGTAGACGAGATGGATCGCCATTTGGATGAGGCGCGAGATGAGTGACGATGACGACGACGGCAAGCCGCTGATCGACCTGAGCCCGTACACGCGCAAGATCCCGTCGAACTTCGATTCGGGACGCCCGCAGCCCGGCGCTGACCCTACCCCGGAGAACCCGCACGCCAGACAGAGGGCCCGGGCGATCCCGCGCATGGGCGAAGCGCCGAAGCTCCCGAAACACGTACCGGAGCGCCCCGAAATGACCGAGAACCCGCAGGCTGGCGGCTTCGAGCCGGTGACGATCAGCCTCGAGCGCCCGCCGATCAAACCGGATTACGCGAAAACCACCGTGCGCCGCGTCGTTCCGGCGGAGATCGATTGGCTCATCGAGTGGGGACTACCTCGCTTCCAGCATCGCTTCCCGCGCTGTACGCCGCAATCGATCTGGGCGACGCTCAACCTCGGCTGCCAGGGCGGGGCGATGTATTTCGTCCGCACCGATAGCGCCTGCGGGCTCTTTGTCGCCGAGCGTACTCCGTGGGAGCCCGAGCTCGCGGTTTACGACGTCTTTGTCGTCAAAAAGCGCGATGCCCAGAACGAAGAGGAGCGCGACGCGATCTACCGGGCCGGGCTGCGCTGGGCCGAGGAGATCGGCGCGGTGACCTACCAGTACGGCGCATCGACCGGGGTCAAGCTCGACGCGGTCGCCGAGCGGATCGGCTACGACTACCCGGTCTACGGTTACATCAAGGTGCTGCGCTGAGTTTTTCCGCGATTCACTGACCTTTGGTCGGTTGATGCGCCGGATTGCCGCTCCGTCTACTCCCGGCTATGTGCCAGGGCGGTCAAATCGGCGGCATCCTCGGCGGTCTCGCCGGGACGGGGCTCTCCCTATTTGCTCCGGAACTCGGTATTCCGTTGTTCCTCGCGAGCGGCCTTGGTTCTGGCGCAGGCACGTTTCTCGGTGACGTTGCGAGCGGTAAGTCGGCTGGCGCATCGATCCTACCGTCGCTCGAATCAGGCGCTATCAGCGGCGCACTCGCGGGGGCCGGCAATCTGGCTGCCGGTGGTGATTTCTTCGGCGCGCCGGCCTCGAGCCTCACCAGCATCGTCGGCAGCACAGCCCCGACAGCGGCGGCGACGACTGACATCGCGAGCGCCGCTAGCGCGATCCCGACGGCGACGCAACTGGCGTCTACAGCAACCCCCGCCGCCACAATCGGCGGTACGACGACCGCGTCGGCAGCTGGCGCACCGGCGGCTGGCGCTGGTGGGGCGATTGGCGATGTTTCGACCGCCCTACCCGCCGCGACCGGCGGTGCTGGCTCTGCTGGCGCGAACCTGGGTGGTTCTGCGATCGGGGCTGGCGGCACACAGTTGGCTGGTGCTGGGCAACCCGTGTGGGGCGCGGACTTCGCCAGCCGGCTCACCGGCGAAGGCCTGACCGGCGGCGGCGAAGCGTTGAACGCGGGGAACACCGTACCGCTCGGCACGCCGCTCACCGCTGCGAATGCCGGGTTTGCACCAGGCGGTGGTGTGACCACTCCTACCGCAGACGCCGGCGGCGGCAATTTTCTCTCCAACATTTGGTCTAAGCTTTCCGGTGGCGGGACTAACCCAGCGGCTATCGCCGATCTGACTCAAGGCGGCGCGCCGCTGGCACCCAATATCTCGTCGTCTAATCTCGCCGCGCTGGGGGCGCTTAATCCGGGTGATCCTGGGCTGGCGGCAGCGACTGCAACGGGCAGCGCCGGTACGGGTAGCAGTAGTTTTTTGAGCAGAGGCCTGTTTGGTGAACCGGGTTCGCTCACGGCTGACCTGACCAAGCCGTCAACGCTGCTCACCGGCGGCGCGGCGCTGTTGCCGCTGCTCCAGGGCAACACGATCCCAGGTCTCTCGGACCTGCAGAACCAGGCGAAGACGTTCAACGCCATGGGCACGCCGCTGGCGCAGTCCCTGCAGACCGGGCAGCTCCCTGCGGGGGCACAGTCTTCGCTGGATGCCGCGACGCGGGCCGCAAAGGCGGCGGTGCGCAGTCAGTACGCCGCCATGGGGATCAGCGGGGGGAGCCAGGAAGCCGACCAGCTGGCGGCTATAGATGCGAAGGAAGGCACCCAGAAAGTGGCGATGCTGGAAGACCTCACCAATATCGGCATCAATGAGATGAGTAGGGCGTCGCCGATCCTGCAGAACATCATGACGACCCAGCTCGCCCAGGATCAGGCGCAGCAGCAGGCCATAGCGCGGCTGGCGGCAGCGCTAGCCGGCAGCACCGGCACCGAGAAGACCACGGCGTAAATGCCCGAGGTTTCGCCCACGCCGATGTTTAATGCCACCGGTCTGCCGGTCGATCCGTCAACCCTGATCCCGGGCGCCGCGCCCAGGATACATATCGCACCGCCAGCGGCGCCGGGTTATTTCGGGGCCAGCGTGAACCCGGGGTCACAGGCGCAGGTTCCGATCACCACCGGGTACGACACGCCCCCGTCACCCGCCGACAAGGTGCGCCTCGCCGCCGCGCAGGTGAATGCACCACCGGCGCAGCCTGGTGTCCCGCCCGCCGCCGCGCCGCCTGCGCCAGCGGGGGATACCCCGTCTGCGGTCAATGATCTCTTAGCGCAGCATGATCCGGCGTTTGACTCGTTCTGGGCACGGATGGTCCCCGGCGAAAGCGGCGGGAAAAACGTCCCGAATGAGCGCTACGATGCGACTCATACCGCCAGCGGCCCCGCGC
>DATIOT010000070.1:0-2519 GCA_035472875.1 Mycobacterium sp. | reverse complement strand
GCTGATCCCGGCCGGGAGCGTGTTCGCGTTCCTGGCTGAGCACCGCCATGAGCTGTTTCCTGATTCGTTCATTGCTGACCTGTTCTGCTCGTCGAGGGGGCGGCCGTCGCTGCTGGCGGATCTGGTCGGGTCGGTGCTGGTGCTCAAGGAGCTCTTCGATCTGTCCGACCCGCAGACCGCGGACGCGCTGCGCTTCGACATCCGGTGGAAGGTGGCGTGCGGGCGGTCGCTGACGCAGATCTCGTTCGACCCGTCCACGCTGGTGTACTGGCGCAAACGGATCGCCGCCTCCGATCGTCCGGACCGGGTGTTTGACGCGGTCGCGCAGGTCATCGCCGAGACCGGGATCCTGCGCGGGGGCCGAAAACGCTGCGTGGATTCGACGGTGTTCGACGACGCGGTGGCCACCCAGGACACGGTGACCCAGCTGGTGGCGGCGATGCGCAAGGTGGCGCGGCTGGTTCCCGGCGCGCAATCGGTGATCGAGCGGGTCGCCAGGCGTGACTACTCGATACCGGGAAAGCCGGACATCGACTGGGACGACGCGGAGGCCAAGGCGGCGCTGGTGTCGGACCTGGTCAACGACGCGGTGGCGGTGCTGGCCGAACTCACCGGCCCCGACGCGCCCGAGCGCGAGGACAAGGCCGCGGACGCGTTGGGGTTGTTGGCGCTGGTCGCGGGGCAGGACGTGGAACCCGCCGACGGCTCCGATGGCACCGACGGGCGCTGGCGCATCGCGCGGCAGGTGGCGCCGGATCGGGTGATCTCCACCGTGGACACCGAGGCCCGACACACCCGCAAGTCGAAGTCCGCGCGGCGCGACGGTTTCCGCGGGCATATCAGCACCGAGCCGGAAACCGGGCTGATCACCGACGCCGAGCTGACCAGCGCGGCCGGCGAGGACAGCAGCGACCCGGTGGTCGGGCAGGCGATGATCGCGCGTGACCGCTTCCACCGCCCCGAAACCGAGACCGCGCACCCGGAAACCGGCGGCGACGCCGTGCCCGCCGACGAACCGCAGGCCGATCAGCCCGGCGGCGGTGAAGCGGTCGCCACCAGTGATGGCGGTGAGATCACCACCGCGGGAACCGATTCCGCGGAGGCGACCGCCGCGGCCGGCGAGAAGGGCGCGGACCTGCGGGTGTACGGCGACTCGGCCTACGGCACCGGAGCCGCCCGCGCCGCCTATCGCGACGCCGGTCACCAGACGGTGATCAAACCCAAGCCGCTGCGCGCGGCCGTGCCCGGCGGGTTCACCCTCGACGATTTCACCATCGACGAACCAGCCGGCACGGTCACCTGCCCGGCCGGGCACACCCGGCCGATGAGCCCGAAACGGACGGTGACCTTCGGCAGGCTGTGCGCGCACTGCCCACTGCGGCGGCGCTGCACCACCGCCGCCGACGGCCGGTCGATGAGCATCCACAAACACGAGCAGCTGCTGCGCGCCGCCCGCGCCCAGGCCCGCACCCCCGAATTCAAGCAGGACTACCCGACCCGATCGAGCGTGGAACGCATCATCGCCTGGATCGCCACCCATCGGGGCCGACGCGTGAAGCTGCGCTACCTCGGCGTCGCCAAAAACCATGCCTGGCTGCGCAACCGGGCCGCCGCGATCAACCTGCGCACCCTCGTCAACGCCGACCTCACCCGCCACGACGGCGCCTGGGCACTGACCTGACCGCCGGGGCGGCCGTAGCGGGCTCTTGATCGGGACCCCGCCCTTGCCCAAACTGGTATCGGCGGGAAGAACGACCACGTTGTCGACCAATCAGGTCTGACTTACTGCCGAAAAACGGCCTTGTCGGCGTTCTTCCCGCCCCTACCGCATGCATTGTTCAGAGGCGTCCTAGGCCGGTAAGCGGCACACCCGAGACGGTCGCCGGGGCGGGTTGAGGGGTTGTAGGCCAAGCTCCCCGCCCCGGTAAGCCCGTTCCGGCCATTGGGCGGCTCACTGCATCTGGTCAAGCATGTCGGAGAACGCATCCTTCAGCCCCAGCGCCTTCTTGATCTTGACTGAAGTGACGTAGGGGTACTCGCCGTACTCCAGAAAGCTCGGTACGTGATGCTCACGGACGAACTGGACGAACCCCTCGGGACGCTCTCGCCAGTCCTCGGGGAAGCTTTCAAGGTTCTCAAAGGTGGTCGCGATGCCCGACTGGCTGAACAACGTCACCGCATCCTCGGTGTACTTGTCGAAGTCGGTGTCGAAGATGCCCTGATACTGGAAATAAAGGTCCTCGCCGATGTTGAACAGCTGCCACCGTAGATAATGCAGCTTCAACGGATCCAAAACATCGGGATCCTTCTTGACTGCGGCCTCAATAGTTCTCCCGTGCTCACGGATCGCTTCTTCGCGGCCCGGTATGACCTTCGCGATGATCGTGAAGCCATAGCAGGCGGGCGTCCGAGGAAAGACGGGTCCGTACCGCCCCCGCTCTTCTTCGAAATATCCCCCTTTGGGGATTGCCATGGCGGCGGGCTTGGTCCAGTCCTGATCGGTCACCAATGTTTGCTCC
>DATIOT010000069.1:0-4194 GCA_035472875.1 Mycobacterium sp. | reverse complement strand
CTCGTCGCCACCGTGAGGATCGAAATCGGGTCGCTGCCGCCATTTCGTGCCCCAGCGACGTCCCCGGCTTTGCGCACCTGCTCGTAAGCGGTGCACACGGATGCTTTAGCATCGGCGACCTGTTGGTTGGAGTACGTGGGTGCCGCCGGCGGTTTGGCTGGTACAGGTCGAAACCAGCCGACGATCGCGACGCCGAGAGTCACCAACAGCGCGACCACCAGCAATACGAACATTGGCCACTGGCGCGGCGCGGGTGGTATTGCGGGCGGCCAGGGGGGCGGGACAGGCGGAGCACTGGGGGGCGGGGGCAGGTCCGACACGGCCTGATCGTATCGTCTATCCGTAACCGCGGTAGTCACCCTCCGTTGGCGAACCCAGGCCGAAGGACCCACCTCAGACAACCCAAAAATGCAGATGGTTGATTGCAGATATCAGCTTTCACCAAGCCGCTACTCGGGCATAAATGGGGTGGAAAGGCTTTCATCCGTTCACATTCGTGTCGGGTTCAGTTCCAATCCGTTGTAGACAGTTGTGTTACTCGTTCCCTTTTACGATTAGCCATGCGGCCGACATCAAAGCGGCAATCAGAGTAAGTAGCCGAAACTGATTCCTACGCAGATGATCTAGTGCTGAACTTGCCGTATTGAACGGCACAGCAGTTGACTTCCGTTAGCGGCTTGAGTCCGCGTCGTCGTCGCGCTTGTGGTCGGGCAGGAGGATGCGCCGACTCGCAATCGGTTTACCGTCAACGCGTTTGGTCACCTCGGGTGCGGGCGGCGGTGTGGTGATACGCCCCTGGATTGGGGCGCCGTTCTTTACCGCGGGCGCGACGATGCGTTTGGTGTCGGGCTTCGCGTCACTACCCGTCCCGGCAGCGCCGTGCATTGCACCGGGCGGCATCATCGGCATCGCGCCCATCGCGCCTCTTGGCGCGGCGGGTGGCGTCGACGCATTGGGTGGCGCGGGCGACGTGGTATGCGACGACGCGGGCTCGGTGCCGGCGGACGGAGCGGGAAGCGGCCCGAGCATCGCGGTCGGTGTAGTGGCGCCAAGGCCACCGCCGCCGACACCACCGCCGCCGACCTCACCGGCACCGCCAGTGGCCCCGAGTAATTCGCCGGGGACGGCCTCGCCTGCCGCCGCCGCTCCTCCCGCACCGTGCTGCAGCGCGCCCATACCCGCTTGCATCGCCTGCTGTCCGATTTGAGCAACCTGCTGCGGTATCTGGGAAAGCGGTTGCAGCACACCACTAATGGCTCCCGAGATGCCACCGGCGATGCCGGACGCTATCTGCGGAATCTGCTGGACCATCTGTGCCATCTCGTTTTGGTTGCCGACGCCACCTAGCTTTGCCGAGGACTCTTCTTCATTGGCAGGGAATTTGGTCAGCGCGTCGCCTGTTTTAGCGCCCCGTTCGGCATATCCGGTCTCGGCGGCGGTCATGTCGGCGGGATCGCCGCTATTCGAAGCTATACCAAGCGCTTTCAGCAGTTGACTGATGACCGAGCGTCCCATAGCCAGCTGATCGGGCGTGATCGTCGGCGGCGGCGGCTGTCCAGTCAGCTGCGCAAGCTGGTCGAGAATAATTCGTAGCTGGCCATCGTCCCCACTCATGACGTCCTCCGGCGCACTGTTGCGTGGAACGAGGCGAAGTGGTGGTAAGCGGAATGCGAAAAACCTGCAGTCACCGGCACATGCTTTCTGTGATTGCAAGATTCGCGGCGAGAGCACCCCGCAACGGGATCCCTCGCGGATATGGGCGGTGATTGGTGCCGCGGTCGGAACCCCCACCCGCGAGGTGGGACTGGTCGGCTTGCGAGTGCAGCAAACCAGCGTCGACCAACATCGTTACCCTTCCCAGCCATCAACGTCTTGATATCACCACGCGAGGCTAACCACGGCGGGGATGCCGGTCAATTCACTGCCGCCTTGCAGCGCCCCTTGAATGACAGCTGTTGAGCAAGCTCGGCGCCGCGATCCTTGGGTGAATAGCGGCGGCGGACGGCCTGGGCGAGAATTCCGCGCGTGGCTCCCCTTGCGGTAGATCCGGAGGCGTTGTCCGCCGCGGGTAGCGCCGTGGTTGCCGCTGGCGATGGTCTTGCTGCGGCGCTGACTGTGTTGACGGCCGGCTTTGGGGCCAACACCGGCCTGGATGCGGCCGGCACGGTATTCGGGCTGGCATATCAATCTGCGGCCGAGAAGCTTTTGACGACCGCGGCGGCGGCGATCAACGCGTGCCGGTACAACGGGGCCCTTATACAACTTTCCGCCTCGAACTATTCGAAGGCCGAAGCGGCCTCGACGCTGGGCGGCGGTGCCAGCGTGTTGCAACCGCCAGGTGAACCGGTCAAGATCGCGGCGCCAGGGCCGCCGGGGACGTTGGGTCCAGGGCAGCCCCCGCCGCTGCTTTGGGCGTTGGTGCAGTCATTCGTCGATGATGCCTGGCCCAACGGCGACGTGGCGGCGCTGCACGCGGCCGCCGGGTGTTGGCGCGGCTTCGGTGCGGCGGTAGGCGGGATGCAGGGTGCGCTCAACGCGTCGAAGACGCTAGTCGGTACGCAGCAGATCGCCGAAGGCGACCAGATGAATAACGCTTTGTCGGAGATGGGCACCGGCATGGCCAGCTTGGGCGAGCAGTGCGAGAAGATGGCCGCCACGCTCGACGATTTCGCCAATCAGGTGGGGCACGCCCAGGACGCTGTTCGGGATCTGTTGCAGCGGCTGGGATCGCTCTTTGACCTATGGCATGACGTGGTGTCGATTTTCGATGGCGATGCGATTGATGAGATCAAAAAGATCGCCGAGGACATTAACGCCGTGTTGCACAACTTGGGGCGGGAGGCCCGGGCCTTCGAGCAGGGAATGAAGCTCGGGATGCAAGTCCTCGACGGCTGGGTTGTCGGCATGGAGAGGGACATGCGTGGCCTGTTCACCCATTTTTTGGGTGACGATGTCGGCAACCCGGTGGCGACTGTGTTCGACACGTGGGTCAATGCGAACGAGGGTGTCCTCAAGGGTGCCGTCGGGATGGTGCAAAGCATGGAGGATCTCGACCCGCGGTGGTTCCTCATCGATCCCAAAGGCGCGGCGGCCACCTGGATGAGCATGACCAAAACGGGTGTGATCAATGACTTTCTCAACCCACAGGAGGCCGGGCAAGCAAACATACAAATGTTCAAATCGTTGCTGCACCTTGAGGATTGGCGCAGGGATCGGCCGGGATTGGGCGCCGCGGAAAACCTCTTCGACGTCGCGACGCTATTTCTTCCCGGAGTGGGCGAAGCCGGTGCGGGCGTGAAGGGCGCTGGGGCTGCCGCGCGGGGTGCCGAGGTGGGTGGCGAGGTCGCGGATGCTGCCGGCACCGTGGGGCGCGGTGGGACAGCGATCGGTGAGCTTGGGGACCTCGCGGGTGCTGGCAGTGCGTTGGGTGACATCGGCAGGGCAGGCAGCGGTCTGACCAAAGACTTCGAAGGCCTCACCGCGAATCTGCCCAAGCCCGACCCTCAGCTAGGTGGTCGCCCGGTGGGTTTGCCACCTCCGAAGCCACTCGAGGTGCCGGTCGAGTCGGCGCCGCGCCCGGCGGAATCCGCGCCGCCGGCCAAGGTTCCGACCGAGTTGCCAACTGTCCCGCCGGGCTCAGCGCCCCCGGAGCGGCCCGGGCTGGCTGAACCTGCGCCGGCACGAGTGCCGCCCTCAACCGGGGGATCTCCCATTGAAACGGCGCCCGTCGCCGCTGCGCACCCAGCACCTGCCCCCGCGCCGGCGACGCCCCACGTGCCAGCTCTCGAGTTCAAGCCCCAAGGGAGGCGCCCGCCCGAATTACCAGCAACAGGCGGTGGTGGCTGGCACGGGCCTGGTGATCGTGGTTCGCCGGGCGGTTACCCCCACGAACCACCGCCGCACGGTGGTGGCACCCCGCATGGACCCGGTGAAGGCGGTCCTCCCGGCGCCCACCCAGCCGACTCAGCGCTTCACGACGGGGCGCCGGGCGGTGACAAACCGTCCGTCGAGAATCCTGACGGCACGGGCAATAGCAGACACAAGATAAGTGGGCATGGTGCCTATAACCCAGATCATGGCCACACATTTGTGCCGCAGGGCACGACCATCACGACATACGCGGAACACGGATCGACTATCACCGATGAACTTGGCAATCTGATCGAGACCGGCGGCGACACGTCTGGCGTATAT
>DATIOT010000068.1:0-7004 GCA_035472875.1 Mycobacterium sp. | reverse complement strand
GGAGCCGTTCTGCTGCCGTTCTTTTCGTTCATGACGTATCTGATCGCGGTGCCGACGGGGATCAAGTTCTTCAACTGGACCTTCACAATGTGGAAGGGCCAGTTGACCTTTGAGACGCCGATGCTGTTTTCGGTGGGCTTCCTGGTGACCTTCCTGCTGGGTGGTCTGACCGGTGTGCTGCTGGCCAGCCCGCCACTGGACTTCCACGTCACCGACAGTTACTTCGTGGTCGCGCACTTCCACTACGTGCTGTTCGGCACCATCGTGTTCTCTACGTTCGCCGGTATCTACTTCTGGTTCCCGAAGATGACCGGTCGCCTGCTCGATGAGCGGCTGGGCAAGCTGCATTTCTGGTTGACATTCATCGGTTTTCACACCACGTTCTTGGTGCAGCACTGGTTGGGCGACATGGGTATGCCGCGCCGCTACGCCGACTACCTGCCCACCGATGGCTTCCAACCGTACAACGTTGTCTCCACGATCGGGGCGTTCATCCTGGGTGCATCGATGTTCCCGTTCGTATGGAACGTCTTCAAGAGCTGGCGCTACGGCGAGGTGGTGACCGTCGACGACCCGTGGGGCTATGGCAATTCGCTGGAGTGGGCGACCAGTTGCCCCCCGCCACGGCACAACTTCACCGAGCTGCCCCGAATCCGTTCGGAGCGACCGGCATTCGAGTTGCACTATCCACACATGGTGGAGCGGCTCCGCGCCGAAGCGCATGTGGGCCGCGCGCACGCGCCTAGCAGCGGCGACGTCACCAGCGCCGACGACGTAAGCGTTCGCAGCTAATGAGCGGTAGCGGCTGCAGTCGCAGGTGAGCACCCTATCTAAGGTGTCAGTGCTGATCACCGTCACCGGCGTGGATCAACCGGGTGTGACGTCGGCGCTCTTCGGGGTGCTCTCACGGCATGGAGTCGAGCTACTCAATGTCGAGCAGGTGGTGATCCGGGGCCGGCTGACGCTGGGTGTGCTGGTGTCCTGCCCGCCGCAAGTCGCCGAAAGTACCGCGTTGCGGGACGATGTCGCGGCCGCTATCCACGGGGTGGGCCTCGACGTCAGCATCGAGCGCAGCGACGACTCACCGATCATCCGAGACCCCTCCACCCATACCATCTTCGTGCTGGGCAGGCCGATTACCGCCAGTGCGTTCGGCGCGGTGGCCCGGGAGGTGGCAGCGCTGGGCGTCAATATCGACCTCATCCGCGGCGTCTCCGACTATCCGGTGACTGGGCTGGAGCTGCGGGTCTCGGTGCCGCCGGGAGCCGATGGCCCGCTGCGGACCGCCCTGAACCGAGTCTCCACCGACGAAGGTGTTGACGTGGCAGTCGAGGACTACACCCTTGAACGGCGGGCCAAACGGCTCATCGTGTTCGACGTCGATTCGACACTGGTGCAGGGCGAGGCCATCGAGATGCTGGCAGCCCGGGCGGGCGCTCAGGGAACGGTTGCCGCGATCACCGAGGCCGCGATGCGTGGTGAGCTGGATTTCGCGCAGTCGCTTCAGCAGCGGGTGGCGACCTTGGCGGGCCTGCCCGCGACCGTGATCGATGAGGTCGCCGATCGGCTGGAACTGATGCCCGGCGCCCGGACCACGCTGCGGACGCTGCGACGCCTGGGCTTTCACTGCGGCGTGGTCTCCGGGGGATTCCGGCGGATCATCGAACCGTTGGCAGAGGAGCTGATGCTGGACTTCGTCGCCGCCAATGAGCTGGAGATCGTCGACGGCACAGTCACCGGGCGGGTCGTCGGCCCGATCATCGACCGGCCCGGCAAGGCCAAGGCACTTCGGGACTTCGCGCAGCAGGCCGGGGTGCCGCTGGCACAGACCGTCGCCGTCGGCGACGGAGCCAACGATATCGACATGCTGGCCGCTGCCGGGCTCGGAATTGCGTTCAACGCCAAGCCGGCGTTGCGTGAGGTCGCCGATGCGTCGTTGAGCCACCCCTATCTGGACACGGTGCTGTTTCTCTTGGGTGTGACCCGCGGCGAGATCGAGGCCGCCGATGCGGGCGACCTTGGAGTGCAACGTGTGGAGATCCCTTCGGATTAGTGGTCGCGGGAGCGAGCGACCCGGCAGCTGTCGCGGCGTCGCGGTACGGCACGATGATCGGGTGCCCGAAACCGGTCGGAAACCCAGCCTCCAAACTGGCCTCGACACCGGTGATGGCCCAGCCGATCCCGATCTGCTGATCGACTTGCGCGGTGTGTCGCTGCGCCGCAGTGGGCGCACCTTGGTCGGGCCGCTGGATTGGGTGGTCGAACTCGACGAACGTTGGGTGATCATCGGCCCCAACGGGGCCGGCAAGACGTCGCTGCTCCGTGTCGCCGCGGCGGCTGAGCACCCGTCGTCGGGCGTCGCCTTTGTGCTCGGTGAGCGGCTGGGCCGGGTCGACGTTTCGGAGTTGCGTGCCCGGATCGGTCTGAGCTCCTCGGCTCTGGCACAGCGGGTGCCCGACGATGAAGTGGTGCGCGACCTCGTCGTTTCGGCCGGCTATGCGGTGCTGGGCCGATGGCGGGAGCGTTACGAGGACGTCGACTACCGGCGGGCGGTCGACATGCTGGAGACCTTGGGTGCCGAGCACCTCGCGGAGCGCACCTACGGGACGCTGTCGGAAGGTGAACGCAAACGGGCGTTGATCGCCCGTGCTCTCATGACCGACCCGGAACTGCTGCTGCTCGATGAACCCGCCGCCGGCCTGGATCTGGGCGGCCGCGAGGAATTGGTAGCCCGACTGACCGACCTGGCCGCCGACCCGGACGCGCCCGCCCTGGTGCTGGTCACCCACCACGTTGAGGAGGTTCCACCCGGCTTCAGCCACTGCATGCTGCTGTCGGAGGGTCAGGTGGTCGCCGCGGGCCTGCTGCCTGATGTGCTGACCGCCGAAAATCTGTCCACCGCCTTCGGCCAGTCAATCGCCCTGGAGGTTGTCGACGGGCGTTATTTCGCGCGGCGCGTTCGCAGCCGCGCGGCCCACCGGAGGCATTTATGACCGCACCGCACGATCGGTCCCCGCTGACCCCACGGCCGGCTGCGACCGTGATGCTGGTCCGCGACGCGCAGGCCGGCTCAGAGGTCGGCTTGAGCGTCTTCTTGATGCGCCGCCACTCGCGGATGGAATTTGCCGCGGGGGTGATGGTGTTTCCCGGCGGCGGCGTCGACGGCCGTGACCGTAACGCGGACATCGCGTGGGCGGGCCCGTCGCCGGAGTGGTGGGCGCAGCGGTTCGGCATCGAACCCGACCTGGCCGAGGCGCTGGTCTGCGCCGCCGCCCGCGAGACCTTCGAGGAATCGGGGGTGCTGTTTGCCGGACCGGCCGGCGATCCGGACGGCATCGTCGCCGACGCCTCCGTGTACGGCGACGCCCGCCGCGCGCTAGCCTCCGGCACGCTGTCGTTCGCGGACTTTTTGCGCCGGGAAAACCTGGAGCTGCGGTCCGACCTGCTGCGGCCGTGGGCCAACTGGGTCACCCCGGAGGCCGAGCGCACCCGCCGTTACGACACCTATTTCTTTGTTGGTGCCCTGCCGGAGGGCCAGCGCGCCGACGGTGAGAACACCGAATCCGACCACGCCGGTTGGGCGACGCCACGGGCCGCCATCGACGACTTCGCGGCCGGACGTAACTTCCTGCTGCCGCCGACCTGGACACAGCTGGACTCGCTGGCCGGCCGCACTGTGGCCGATGTGTTGGCGGTCGAACGACAGATCGTGCCGGTGCAGCCGCACCTGGAGATCCAGGGCGACAACTGGGTGTTCGAGTTCTTCGACTCCGACCGCTACCACCAGGCACGGAAATCAGGCGGATCCATGGGGTGGCCGCTTTGAGCGAGTTCGTCACTGTCGTGGTCAGCGGCGGGCCCGATGGTGGGGCCGGTCTGGCCACCCTGGTCCTGTCCCGACCGCCCACCAACGCGATGACCCGGCAGGTCTACCGGGAGATCGCGGCCGCGGCCGACGAGGTGGGGCGGCGCGACGACGTCGCCGCGGTGATTCTGTTCGGTGGCCATGAGATCTTTTCCGCCGGCGACGACATGCCCGAGCTGCGGACGCTGATCGCGCCCGAGGCTGACATCGCGGCCCGCGTCCGCCGCGAGGCGGTCGACGCCGTCGGGGCGATCCCCAAGCCGACGGTTGCTGCGATCACCGGATACGCGTTGGGCGCCGGCCTGACGCTGGCCTTGGCCGCCGACTGGCGGATCAGTGGTGACAACGTCAAGTTCGGATCGACGGAGATCCTGGCCGGCCTGATCCCCGGCGGCGGCGGAATGGCCCGCCTGACCCGCGCGGCCGGGGCGAGCAAGGCAAAGGAACTGGTGTTCAGTGGGCGCTTCTTCGATGCCGAGGAGGCCTTGGCGCTGGGCCTGATCGACGAGATGGTGGCCCCGGACGACGTGTACGACGCCGCTGTGGCATGGGCGCAGCGCTTCCTCGACAGCCCGCCACATGCGCTGGCCGCCGCGAAAGCCGGTATCAACGACGTCTTCGAACTGGAGCCGGCCGAGCGTTTCGCCGCCGAACGCCGCCGGTATGTCGAGGTGTTCGCAGCTGGTCACAGCGGTGCTGACAAACCGAATCCACAAGGCGGTTAGGCTGCCCTGCATGACGAGGAGTTCGACCGACGCCGTTCCCAACCCGCGTGCCACCGCCGAGCAGATCGAAGCTGCCCGCCACGACAGCAAGCTCGCCCAGGTGCTCTACCACGACTGGGAAGCCGAGACCTACGACGAGAAATGGTCAATCTCCTACGACCAGCGCTGCGTCGACTACGCCCGGTACTGCTTCGACGCCATTGTGCCCGACGAGGTCCTTCGCGAGCTGCCCTACGACCGTGCCCTGGAATTAGGTTGTGGGACAGGGTTCTTCCTGCTCAACCTGATCCAGGCCGGCGTTGCTCGCCGCGGGTCGGTCACCGATCTGTCACCCGGCATGGTCAAGGTCGCCACCCGCAACGGGCAATCGCTCGGGCTGGACATCGACGGCCGGGTGGCCGACGCCGAGGGCATCCCGTACGAAGACAACACCTTCGACTTGGTCGTCGGGCATGCCGTGCTGCATCACATTCCCGACGTCGAGCTGTCGCTGCGCGAGGCGCTCCGGGTGCTGCGGCCGGGCGGCCGGTTTGTGTTCGCCGGCGAGCCGACCAGCGTCGGCGACGGCTATGCCCGCACACTGTCCACGCTGACCTGGCGGTTCATCACCAACGCCACCAAGTTGCCCGGTCTGACAGGCTGGCGGCGTCCGCAGGCTGAGCTCGATGAGTCCTCGCGCGCCGCGGCGCTAGAGGCTCTCGTGGACCTGCACACCTTCACGCCCGAAGACCTGGAGCGGATGGCCACCAACGCCGGCGCCGTCGAGGTCCAGACCGCCACCGTGGAGTTCACCGCCGCGATGCTGGGCTGGCCACTGCGGACCCTTGAGTGCGCGGTTCCCCCGGAGCGGCTGGGCTGGGGCTGGGCGAAATTCGCGTTCACCAGCTGGAAGACCCTGAGCTGGGTGGACGCCAACGTCTGGCGACGCGTGGTGCCGAAGGGCTGGTTCTACAACGTGATGACCACCGGGGTCAAACCCTACTGAGCGTCGGCCTGCGCTTCAGCACCGACGACGTCAGTTACCTGCGGTCGGAATCGGGTGCCGCGGCGCTTGCGGCGGTTGCTGACTTCGAGCTGACGGACAGTACCCGGATTGCCGATATCGCCGCGGCGCGTGCCCGATTCGGCGACCGGGCGGCGGTTCTGGTGGAGACGACGCTGCTGCGCCGGCGCGCTGCCGACAAACTGGGCCAGTTGGGCCCGAATTTCCAGGTGTCGAACTGGCTATTCATCGATGAGGCGTTGCAGCAAGCGACCGCGGCGCCGGTGGCCCTGCACCGGGCCAGACGGCTGGCCGAGGCGGGGGTCGTGGTGCATGACGCGACCTGCTCGATCGGCACCGAATTGGCCGCGCTGCGCGTCTCCGGGGCTCGAGCGGTGGGTAGCGATATCGACCCGGTGCGGTTGGCGATGGCGCGCCACAACCTTGGTCAGCGCGCCGACCTGTGCCGTGCCGACGCGCTGCATCCGGTGACCCACGACACGGTGGTTCTCGTCGACCCGGCGCGTCGCAGTGGCGGGCAGCGCCGCTTCAGCCCTTACGACTACCAGCCGGGCCTGGATCAGCTCATCGACAGCTACCGCGGCCGGGATCTCATCGTAAAGTGCGCTCCCGGAATAGATTTCGACCAAGTACGCCGCCTCGGTTTCGACGGCGAAATCGAGGTGACGTCATATCACGGCTCGGTCCGGGAAGCGTGCCTGTGGTCGGCCGGGTTGGCTGAACCGGGTGTCCGCCGTCGAGCGAGCATCCTTGATCGCGGCGAGCAGATCACCGATGCCGAGCTCCACGACTGCCCGGTGCGGCCGGCCGGGCGGTGGATCGTCGACCCCGACGGCGCCGTCGTCCGGGCCGGCCTGGTACGCCACTACGGAGCGCGGCACGGGCTGTGGCAACTCGATCCCGACATCGCGTACCTGTCCGGTGACCGGTTGCCGTCGGCGGTGCGAGGCTTCGAGGTGCTCGAGCAGCTGGCTTTCGATGAGCGCCGGCTCCGGCAGGCACTGTCGGCGCTGGATTGCGGGGCGCTGGAGATCCTGGTCCGCGGCGTGCAAGTCGACCCCGACGTGCTGCGGCGTCGGCTGCGGTTGCGTGGCAGCCGATCCTTGTCGGTGATCATCACTCGCGTCGGCTCCGGATCCGCCAGTCACGCGACGGCCTTCGTATGCCGTCCCTCGCGGTAGTGCCCAGGTACGCTGGCGGCGGCCACTCTTTCAGGTGCCGCGCCTTTGTAGTTTGCGAGGACAAATTCGACGATGCGTTATCTGGTAGCGACCACGGTGCTGGTTGCCGCGGTCTTGCTGAGCTGGCCGGCGGCCGCAGCGTCGTCTTGTGACAGCTTGGGCGGCACCATCGAGGCCGGTCAGATGTGCCGCGTGCACGCCACGGGACCCAGGTATGCGATCAACATGAC
>DATIOT010000067.1:0-4552 GCA_035472875.1 Mycobacterium sp. | reverse complement strand
GGCCAGGTCGATCACGGTGATGTCGCCGAGGGCGTCGCAAATCGGCTGGCAGAAGACCGGTCCGCGCACCGACTGGATCACCGTGTTCCTGTTGTCGACGAACCAGTAGTCGCCGTCGCTGTCGCGGCGAAACAGGTGGTCTGTGGTGATCCACGTGTCTCCTTCGGCGAATACCCCGCGCATCGACAGGCTCGCGGCATCGAGTCCGGAGCGCGGCTTCGCTAGCAGTACGCCTACCTCGTCGTCCGCGCAGGGGCGCACGAAACCGTTGTCGTCCTCGATAAACCGGCCTGTCGCGGCGTCGTAGCCGCCGAGCCGAATCTTGCTGCTGCCCGGCAGCGGTCGACCCTTGGCCCCGGTCTTCGTGCCGGCGACATTGGCCAGCACCGCGTCCCCTTCGGTGGAGGCATAGAACTCCAGCACTCGGGCCGGGGCGAATCGGTCGGTGACCTTCTGCCACAGCCCAATTGGCATTCCGGCTCCGATGAACAGGCGGATTGGATGATGTTCGTGAAGCTCGGGCGACGTCGTCTCCACCAGTTCGCGCAGCATGGCCCAGGTGTAGGACACCACTGTGACCCCGTAACGGTGGACCTCGTCGACGAACCGCGTAGGGTCGACGCCCCGGGTCAAGGCGATGCGCGACCCGCCGGCGACCGCGCCGCCGAGGCCGACCATCAGACCCGACGGATGGTGCAGCGGGGTCAGGCAATAGATCGTGTCACCGCGCCCGAGCGCGGCAGCAGCGGCCGTGCCGTAGGCCGACAGCGCCCACCGATGATTGGTGACCTCCTTGATCACCCGGCGCCCTCCCGTCGTGCTGAAGAACACAAAGGCGAGATCACTTGCTCGGCCCGGGTTCGGCCGATACCACTGCGGCAGCCGCGCACCGGACAGGTGGAGGTGGTCCAGCTCGACGACCCGGTCCGACTCCGTCCGGCGGAGGTCTGCGGTGCGGCCGTGACCGAGGACGAGCACCCTGGCGCCGGTCGCGGCGGCCGCCGCCAGATGGTGTGGGTCCGTGACGATGTCGGCCACCTCGCACAGCTGGACGGCGGCGGCGAGGTCATCGTCTGGGGGTAGCAGCACCGCCACCGCGCCAAGCCGCGACAGTGCCGCGATCGCGGTCACGGCGCTGGGGCTGGTCTCCATCAACACACCGACGTGAGCTCCCTGACGAATACCGACGGCGATGAGGCCGCGCACCGCGTCGTCGATGCTGTGATCAACCGTCGCGTTAGTGTGGACGCGATCTTCGAAGAGGAAGCATTCCTCCTCGGGCGCTCTGTTCGCCTGTTCGGCCATCAACCCGCCCAACGACACCCGGGTATGGGGCTGCAGCCGCCCGAGGCGGGCGAGGCGGGGCAGGGTACGCACGGCCTCCCCGGCGATCTCCCTGCCGCTGCGCGCTGCCCACACCGCGGCGTCGGTCAACCCCAGGCTCACGCCGATGCCCAGTTCGGCCAGCACACCCGCCGAGTTACCGATACGCGACGACAGCCCGACATCGCCATCGATCCCGACGCTAGGGTCGGCCTCCATCGCATGCACGCCCTCCGGCCTGGGCCCTCGACCGTCTCGCCAGAGCACCCAACTACCGACGGTGGGCCACGTGTGTGTGGCGGCGGTCGATCCGACAACAAGCCCAAAGTGACCTGCCCGCAATAACACCTCGGACACCTCGGCGCGGGGGGCGGCCCGCCGGATTCCTCGCACGGACGCGGGTTGGCCTATGTCATCGATCTCGCCGACGAACGCAAGGACCGGACAGGTGATTTCCGCGAGCGTGATCAACCTGCCATCGATCACGGCGCCGCCGGCCATCATGCGGTTATGGACCACGAACTGCCGTAACAGTTCGGCGACCGCAGGACCCGACCATGCCACCCAGCCCTCCACCTCGAGGAAGCGGCGTTGCTGTTCCCTGGGCAGCAACGCCTCTCGGTCATGGAGTTGCCGTAGAAAGTCCCACCTCGCCCGGACCGTCTTGATCGGGTCCAGAAGTTGAAACCCGGTACGGGCCATCCATCCGGACACCGAGAGACGGTTGAAGACGTGGTCGGCGATCAGCTGGGCGCCGCGGCCCGCCAGGGCCGCGGGAATTCCGAACGGCAGACCGCTGAGCGAATCGACGGCGGCGCCGAATGTGATGACGCTGGCCAGGCCCTCAGAACGTCGGTAGGCCGCGGTCTGATAGCAGAACATGCCGCCCTGCGAGTAGCCCGCCAAATGCACCCTGCGGCCGGTGTGGGCGTGTACCGAGTCGATGACCCGGCTCAGCGCGACGACATGGTCGCTCAAAGTGCGTTCGAGCCCACCGCTTTCCCGGTCCGGTGAGCCGAAGTCGACCACCCACGGGTCCACACCGAGATCATGCAGGACTCCGACTGCGCCCTGGTCTCTGGTGACGTCAAACACGTTGGCCGACATCATCATCGGCGGCACAAGTATTACCGGCGGCCGTGACGGATCGTTCGCACTGCCGGGGAAGTAGCGTCGTAGCCGGTACATGTCGCACCGTTCCACGGTCTGAAACGGCGACGGACGGGATTCGGTCTGAAGGCCACCGAACCGCAGCACCTCGGCACCGTTCTGCACGGTCGCGATCACCCGGTTCACGGGACCCGCAATCAGGCCGCTACCCCATGTCACCGATACCACACGTCACACCGACACTCCCGCTGATCACACATCCGCCGACGACCGAGATCGACACTACGCGCAGCGAGGGTGCCGCCGCGCCGGGTCCGCCGACCTGGCGCACTCATGCACCGGATCCCCGACCGACCGTTGACACGCCGGCCCGTAGTCGAGACGACCGCGGTGCGGCCATCCGTCAAGGTCCCGGTGGTCTGTTCGGGTGAGGCGACGGGCCCATGTTGCGTCATTTGCCATATCCACGACAGCGGCGCTCGCCCTGCCTGCGCCTGTCCTCAGCCGCGCCCAAATCCGATGAACCAGCTTGTGGCCGAATACCTTCCGCGAAAGAATGCAGACGAATCGGATCCATCCGCCGACGAGGCGGCCACGTCGTGGGGGTTGAGCGTCTTCACCCCCAACGTTTAGGGCATGATCAACCGATCGGGGCCAGGCCACGCTAGCTACGTGACATCGCGTGCGACCGATCGAGGACGAGGGGAGGGGGCACCTCGGCGACGAGATTCTGCCGGGCGGAGTTGGGGGCGCCGAGCAGGTTGACGCCAAAACGTCGCAGCCATTTCATGACGTATGGTGCGTCGACGTGCTTGCCGGGGTGGGTGCTCGGCAACAGCCAATGACTGGCCGCGCTGTCGCCGGTAATGCGGAGGTTAGGCGGTTGTGCAGGTGGAATCTAAGCATGCCGGCGAACGGTTCAGGCACTGGGATCGGCTCAGCGCCAAGGGATATACGTAGCTCCTGCGGTGTCAGGACGATGGCGGTCGTCTTCAGCGCGGTGATCCGGACGAGTGGCTGGGCGTACAGCAGCACCAATGTAGACGGTGGCGGAGGTGGGGCAGTGAGCGGCGGGGACGCGGCGCGCACTGGACTCGACGGTGCTCAACGATGCGGTCGCCACCCCAGGACACGATCACTCAGCTCCCAGTGTGCTTGCTTCGGCAAGCAGACCGCTACCGGCCCGGGGAGTTCGGCATACCCGAATCGGACGGCGCTCCTGACGAAAAGGAGCGCCGTCCGAAGCACCAACCACCTGGTTACCAAGCGTCCATGAGGGTGCGGTGAAATGTGGCCTCGGCGTCAGGAGAGAGTTTCCCGCCTGAAGCAGGCCCACCGCGCTGTGCCCAGTTGATGGGCCTTGCTGTGCGTGGGTGCCTAGCGCTGGTGCTGGGCGCCACAGCCGAGAGGAGGAATCTTTTCTTCCGGTCCGACCTTGGTCTGCCGTGGATCCGTATCTTAAGTCTACGCCTATCCAGGTAAAGCAACAGTCAAATGAGTTGGGCCGAGCGTTCAACGGGCATCTCGCCGACCATCACCAATTCCTGTCCGCGCACATGTTCGGCCGGATCGACAGCATCGACGCCGATATCGCCCGACATCGACGGGCAGATCGAGGCGCGTCTGGCCCCTTTCATATGGAAGACGATCCTGGACACCCGGTCCTCATCGCCGAAGACCTGGGCGCACCGCCGACACCCTGGTGCTCGCGCAGGTGGAGTGCTAAACCAGAAGGAGCGCAGCCAGCCGACACCCGTCGCGGTGGCGCGGTGCGGCAACCGGCATGTAGGAGGTGGTCGCTGTGCTTCATCCCGATCCATTCCGTGACATCGACAGACTCGCCGCGCAGCTGCTCGGTACATCGCCCGGATCAGCCCGAGTCCCACTGGCCATGCCGATGGACCTCTACCGCTCCGGCGATCACTATGTGCTTCACGCCGACCTCCCAGGCGTGGACCCCGATTCGGTGGACGTCAGCGTTGATGGCGGCATCCTCACCGTCAAGGCACAACGCAGCGAACGCACCGAACTCGACGTGCAGTGGCTGAGCTCCGAGCGCTTCACCGGCGGTTTCATGCGTCGCCTGTCCCTCGGTGAGGACATTGACGCCGAGCACATC
>DATIOT010000066.1:0-5488 GCA_035472875.1 Mycobacterium sp. | reverse complement strand
CACAGCGGCCGGCGGCGCCGGTGTGCTGGTCGGCGGCCGGGCGACCTGGGAAGATGCCTACGCGTACGCCAAATTCGCGCGAATGCTGCTGGATACCAACGATATTGACTTTCGCGCTCGCCCCCACTCCAGCGAGGAGACAGATTTCCTGGCTGCGCGCATCGCGGGCCGGCCGGTCACCGTCAGCTATTCCGACCTGGAATCGGCGCCGGTGGTGTTACTGGTCGGGTTCGAACCAGAGGACGAGTCGCCGATCGTGTTCCTGCGGTTGCGCAAGGCGGCCCGCAAGCACGGTGTTCCGGTGTACGCCGTCGCCCCCTTCGCCACCCGTGCGCTGGAGAAGATGTCCGGACGGCTGCTCAAAACCGTTCCAGGAGCTGAACCTTCGACGCTGGACGGGCTGGCAGCGGGCGAGGTGGGAGATCTGCTGTCCACACCTAACGCGGTCATCATGGTCGGGGAACGCTTGGCCACGGTGCCGGGCGGATTGTCGGCCGCGGCCCGGCTCGCCGATGCGACCGGGGCCCGGCTGGCGTGGGTGCCACGGCGGGCCGGGGAGCGGGGTGCGCTGGACGCCGGCGCGCTCCCCACGCTGCTGCCGGGTGGTCGCCCACTGGCTGACGACACCGCTCGCTCGCAAGTCGCCGCGGCATGGAATGTCGACGAACTGCCTTCTGCCGCTGGGCGTGACGCCGACGGCATCGTGGCCGCCGCCACCGACGGGACACTGAGCGCGCTGTTGGTCGGCGGTGTGGAACCCGCCGATTTCGTCGATCCGGACGCGGTGCTGGCCGCGCTCGACACCGCGGGCTTCGTGGTCAGCCTGGAATTGCGGCACAGCGCTGTCACCGAGCGCGCCGACGTGGTCTTTCCGGTCGCGCCGACGACGCAGAAGTCCGGTGCGTTCGTCAACTGGGAGGGCCGCTACCGCGCGTTCGCTCCCGCGCTGCACGGCACCGCACAGCAATCGGGCCAGTCAGATCACCGGGTGCTGGATTCGCTGGCCGACGAAATGGGTGTCTATCTGGGGATGTCCACCGTCGAGACGGCCCGCGAGGAGATGTCCGCGCTGGGCAGCTGGGGGGGCGAGCATGCCGAGGGCCCCCGGATCACAAGCCCGAAACCGGTCCAGCCCGGGCCGGGCGAGGCGGTGTTGACCGGCTGGCGAATGCTGCTGGACAGCGGCCGCCTGCAAGACGGGGAACCGTATCTGGCCGGGACCGCGCGCAAACCCGTGGTACGGCTGTCGGCCGATACCGCGGCCGAGATCGGCGCCACCGAGGGCGACACGGTCACCGTCAGCACAGAACGCGGATCGATCAGTTTGCCGCTGACCGTCGCCGACATGCCCGACCGGGTGGTGTGGCTGCCGCTGAACTCACCGGGTTCGGGGGTACACCGGCAATTGGGCGTGACCATAGGCAGCATCGTGCGAATCGGAGTGGGCACATGACCGGCTTCGGACACGACACCTGGTGGCTGGTGCTGGGCAAGTCGCTGGCCATCTTCGCGTTCCTGATGTTGACAGTGCTGGTGGCGATCTTGGCCGAACGCAAGCTACTGGGCCGGATGCAGCTGCGCCCTGGACCGAACCGGGTGGGTCCGAAAGGTGCCCTGCAGAGCCTGGCCGACGGAATCAAGCTGGCGCTCAAGGAAAGCATCACTCCGGGCGGGGTCGACCGGTTCGTATACTTTGCGGCGCCGGTCTTCTCGGTGATCCCCGCGTTCACCGCCTTCGCATTCATCCCGTTCGGACCCGAGGTGTCGGTGTTCGGCTACCGCACCCCATTGCAGCTGACGGACCTTCCGGTCGCGGTGCTGTTCATCCTGGGGCTGTCGGCAATAGGGGTGTACGGCATCGTGTTGGGCGGTTGGGCATCGGGTTCCACCTACCCGCTGCTGGGCGGGGTGCGGTCCACCGCTCAGGTGATCTCGTATGAGGTCGCGATGGGACTCTCGTTCGCGACGGTGTTCCTTTTTGCAGGAAGCATGTCGACGTCAGAGATCGTGGACGCACAAACCGGCGTCTGGTACGTGTTCCTGCTGCTGCCGTCGTTCATCATCTACTTGGTCTCCATGGTGGGTGAAACCAACCGTGCGCCATTCGATTTACCCGAAGCCGAGGGTGAGCTGGTTGCGGGTTTCCACACCGAATACTCGTCGCTGAAGTTCGCGATGTTCATGCTGGCCGAATACGTCAACATGACTACGGTTTCCGCACTGGCCGCGACCCTGTTCCTCGGCGGCTGGCACGCTCCCTGGCCGCTGAACATGTGGGCCGGAGCCAACACCGGGTGGTGGCCAGTGCTGTGGTTCACGGCCAAGGTGTGGATGTTCCTGTTCATCTATTTCTGGCTGCGCGCCTCGCTGCCCCGGTTGCGCTACGACCAATTCATGGCGCTGGGCTGGAAGTTGCTGATCCCGGTCGCGCTGGTGTGGGTGATGATCGCGGCGATTATCCGCTCGCTGCGTGACGAGGGATATCAGTATTGGACCCCGATCCTTGTGATCAGCAGCATCGTCGTTGCCGTGGTGCTGGTGCTATCACTGCGAAGACCGTTCAGCGCACCAAGTCCGCGTGCGCGAGCGCGACAGCTGCGCAAGCAGCGCCGTAAAAGCCCGGCAAGTGTCAGCACCACTCCGGTATTCCCGACACCGCCACTGCCAGCGCAGAAAGTCGGTGCGAGCAAGGAGAACGCGCGTGCCTAAATTCCTTGACGCCGTAGCAGGATTCGGCGTGACACTCGGTTCGATGTTCAAAAAGACGATCACTGAGGAGTATCCCGAGAAGCCGGGCCCGGTGGCGCCGCGCTACCACGGCCGTCATCAACTCAACAGGTACCCGGACGGGCTGGAGAAGTGCGTCGGTTGCGAGTTGTGCGCCTGGGCCTGCCCGGCCGATGCGATCTACGTCGAGGGCGCGGACAACACCGACGAGGCCAGGTTTTCGCCAGGGGAACGCTATGGCCGGGTGTACCAGATCAACTATCTGCGTTGCATCGGCTGCGGTTTGTGCATCGAAGCTTGCCCGACCAGGGCGTTGACGATGACCAATGACTACGAGATGGCCGACGACAATCGCGCCGACCTGATCTACGAGAAGGACCGGCTGCTCGCCCCGCTGCTGCCCGAGATGACATCGCCGCCGCATCCCAGGGCACCGGGCGCCACCGATAAGGACTACTACCAGGGGAACGTGACCCCAGATGGCTTGCGCGAGAACCAGACAGCCGGAGATGGCCAATGATCGCCGTACTAGCCGCCAATCTGGCCGCAGACACCATCACTCGCACCTCCACCGGTGAGGCGGTGACGTTCTGGGTGCTGGGTGCGCTTGCGTTGATCGGCGCGCTCGGAGTGGTGTTGGCAGTCAACGCGGTGTACTCGGCGATGTTCTTGGCGATGACCATGATCATCCTGGCGGTGTTCTACATGGTCCAGGACGCATTGTTTTTGGGTGTCGTTCAAGTCGTGGTCTATACCGGCGCGGTAATGATGCTGTTCTTGTTCGTGCTGATGCTGATCGGCGTGGACTCCGCGGAATCCCTGAAGGAAACGCTGCGCGGGCAGCGCGTCGCCGCGGTCGTGACCGGTCTCGGGTTTGGCATTCTGTTGGTCGCCGCCATAGGCCAGGTGGCCACCGGAGGTTTCGTCGGGCTGACCACCGCCAACGCCAACGGCAACGTCGAAGGCTTGGCCGCACTGATCTTTTCGCGTTACCTCTGGGCGTTCGAGCTGACCAGCGCACTGCTGATCACCGCGGCCGTCGGGGCGATGGTGCTGGCGCATCGGGAGCGTTTCGAGCGCCGCAAGACGCAGCGGGAGCTCTCGCAGGAGCGCTTCCGGTCCGGCGGGCACCCCACCCCGCTGCCTAGCCCGGGTGTCTACGCACGCCAGAACGCGGTCGACGTGGCCGCGATGCTGCCGGACGGCTCGTACTCGCGGTTGTCGGTGTCGCGCATACTGCGGAGCCGCGGCGCGGACGGCACGGAGCTTCCCCAGACCGGAGGGACCCCCTCCCCCGAAGCTGTCAAGGGCGGTACCTCATGAATCCGGCTAACTACCTTTATCTTTCGGTACTGCTGTTCACCATCGGGGCCGCCGGTGTGCTGATGCGCCGCAACGCCATCGTGATGTTCATGTGCGTCGAGCTGATGCTCAACGCCGTCAACCTCGCGTTCGTCACCTTCGCGCGGATGCACGGCCATCTGGACGGGCAGATGATCGCGTTCTTCACGATGGTGGTGGCCGCCTGCGAGCTCGTCATCGACCTGGCCATCATCATGACGATTTTCCGTGCCCGTAAATCGGCGTCAGTCGACGACGCGAATCTACTCAAAGGCTAAGAACGCCAAGATGACAAACTTCACCTGGCTGCTCGTGGCACTGCCACTCGCGGGCGCCGCGATCTTGCTGTTCGGCGGCAGGCGAACCGACCCGTGGGGGCACCTGCTTGGCTGCGCCGCCGCGCTCGCGGCGTTCGGGGTGGGCGTGACGTTGCTCGCCGACATGCTCGGCCGGAGCGGGGCCGACCGCGGCATCCATCAGAAGGTGTTCAGCTGGATTCCGGTCGGGCAACTCCAGGTCGACTTCGCGCTGCAGATCGACCAACTGTCCCTGTGTTTCGTGCTGCTGATCTCCGGCGTCGGGTCGCTGATCCATATCTATTCGGTCGGCTATATGGCCGAGGACCCGGACCGCCGCCGGTTTTTCGGCTATCTCAATCTGTTTCTGGCTTCGATGCTGCTGCTGGTCGTCGCGGACAACTACGTCGTGCTCTACGTCGGATGGGAAGGCGTCGGCCTGGCGTCCTACCTGTTGATCGGGTTCTGGTACCACAAGCCGTCGGCGGCCACAGCGGCCAAGAAGGCGTTCGTCATGAACCGGGTCGGTGATGCCGGGCTGGCATTGGGAATGTTCTTGATGTTCAGGACTTTCGGCACACTGTCATACGCCGGAGTATTCGCCGGCGCGCCGGCCGCCAGCCGGGGCGCGCTGACCGCAATGGGCCTGCTGCTCCTGCTCGGCGCCTGCGCCAAGTCCGCGCAGGTTCCGCTGCAGGCCTGGTTGGGCGACGCGATGGAGGGTCCCACCCCGGTGTCCGCGCTGATCCACGCGGCCACCATGGTGACCGCCGGGGTGTACCTGATCGTGCGGTCCAACCCGCTGTACAACCTGGCACCCGGCGCGCAGTTGGCGGTGGTCATCGTCGGCGCCGTGACTCTGCTGTTCGGCGCGATCATCGGCTGCGCCAAGGACGACATCAAGCGCGCACTGGCGGCATCGACGATCAGCCAGATCGGCTACATGGTGCTGGCCGCCGGTCTGGGCCCGGCCGGCTACGCCTTCGCCATCATGCACCTGCTCACCCACGGTTTCTTCAAGGCCGGGTTGTTCCTCGGCTCCGGCGCGGTGATCCACGCGATGCACGAAGAGCAGGACATGCGCCGCTATGGCGGACTGCGCACAGCCTTGCCGATCACGTTCG
>DATIOT010000065.1:0-7275 GCA_035472875.1 Mycobacterium sp. | reverse complement strand
CCGCCAGGTGACGGGCGGGGTGCTGCTCGTGCGGGACGTGTCCGAGCTGCGCCGCCGCGACCGGCTCCTCGTGTCCAAGGACGCCACCATCCGGGAGATCCACCACCGGGTGAAGAACAACCTTCAGACCATCTCGTCGTTGTTGCGGTTGCAAGGACGTCGCCTGTCGTCGCCCGAGGCGAAGGCGGCCATCGGTGAGTCCGTGCGCCGCATCCGTACCATCGCCCTCGTCCACGAGACGCTGTCGCGCGAGGCGGGCGACGACATCGACTTCGTGGAGATCGTCCACCCGCTGGCCCGGATGGCCGAGGAGAGCCTGCAGTCACCTGATCGGCCCGTGCACTTCCGCGTGGAGGGCGATGGGGGGAAGCTGCCCGCCACCATCGCCACGCCGCTGGCCGTGGTGCTCACCGAGCTCTTCCAGAACGCCGTGGATCACGCCTTCACCGCCGGCGGGCGCACCGTGTCGGTCGTCGTGCTCCTGGCCAACGACGCCACCACGCTGTCGGTGTCGGTGGTGGACGACGGCACCGGCCTGCCGCCAGGGTTCTCCCTAGACACCGCCACCGGACTCGGCCTGTCGATCGTGCGCACCCTCGTCACCACGGAGCTGGGGGGCACCATCGACGTGCGCCCGGCCACGGATGACGACCTCACCGCGGCCGGCCTCCCGCCGGCGGACATTCACACTGGTTTGGCTGATGAAACACCACGGCTGGTCGGCCGCAGCCGCCGGCGGTTTGGTTACCCTCTCACAGCTGCTCGGCGCGCTGGGCCGTATCGCGGTCGGCCGCTGGTCGGACCGGGTTGGCTCACGAATGCGGCCGGTCCGCATCATCGCTATCGCAGCCGCCTCGACGCTGTTCCTGCTCGCGCTCGCCGATCATCTGAATTCGCGGTATGAGGTGCCGCTCATGATCGCCATCTCGGTGATCGCGATGCTCGACAATGGGCTGGAGGCAACCGCGATCACCGAATTCGCCGGGCCGTTTTGGAGCGGACGCGCGTTGGGCATCCAGAACACCACCCAGCGGGTGATGGCGGCCATGGGGCCTCCGTTATTCGGTGCATTGATTACGGCGGCCAAATATCCGTCGGCCTGGGCGCTGTGCGGGTTGTTCCCGTTTCTGGCGATTCCGTTGGTGCCGACCAAGTTGGTGCCACCGGGCTTGGAAACTAAAGCGCGGCTGCAATCCGTTCGCCGACTTCGCTGGTGGCAAGCCGTTCGTTCCCACGAGTTGCCAGATAAGTCTCGACGGCTCGGTCCACCCGGGCAGCGGCATCGTCCTCGCCAAGATGGGCAAGCAGCAGCGCCACCGACATGATCGCCGCGGTCGGATCGGCGATGCCCTGACCGGCGATATCGGGGGCACTGCCGTGCACGGGCTCGAACATCGAAGGATTGCTTCGGGTGGCATCGATATTTCCACTGGCGGCCAAGCCAATTCCGCCGCACACCGCCGCGGCCAAGTCGGTGATGATGTCACCGAAAAGGTTGTCGGTGACGATCACGTCAAAGCGCCCGGGGTCGGTAACCAGGAAGATGGTGGCAGCGTCGACGTGTTGATAGGCCACCTCGACGTCGGGGTATTCTTCGCCGACCTCTGCCACGATCCGCGACCACAGCTTCCCGGCGAAATTCAGCACGTTGGTTTTGTGCACCAGCGTCAGGTGCTTGCGACGCCGCTGGGCGCGCTCGAATGCGTCCTTCACCACTCGACGTACACCGAACGCGGTGTTCACGCTTACCTCGGTGGCTATTTCGTTGGGCGTGCCGGCGCGGATCGTGCCGCCGGTACCGGCGTAAGGGCCTTCGGTCCCCTCGCGCACAACCACGAAGTCGATTTCGGGGTTTCCGGCGAGCGGACTGCCCACCCCTGGATACAGCCGGCCCGGCCGCAGGTTGATGTGATGATCCAGCTCAAAGCGCAGGCGCAACAACAGACCTCGCTCCAGCACGCCACTGGGCACCGAGGGATCACCAACCGCCCCGAGCAGGATGGCGTCATGTTCCCGGAGTTCGGCGAGCACCGAATCCGGCAGTAGCTCACCGGTGGCGTGGAAACGCCGGGCGCCCAGATCGTAGCTGGTCTTCTGCACGCCCGGTACAACTGCGTCAAGGACTTTGAGCGCCTCGGCGACTACCTCCGGCCCGATCCCGTCACCGCCGATGACCGCGAGCTTCACGACAGATCAACCACTTCGAGCTTGTTGGCGCCCACCGCCGTCGAGATCGCCGACCGCACGTCGTTGGGCACGTCTTGGTCCAGCCGCAGCAGAATCGTCGCGCCCGGGCCCTCAGCGTCCTCGGACAGTTGCGCGGCTTGGATGTTCACCCCGGCCTCACCCAGCAAGGTGCCGATCTTGCCCAGCGCGCCGGGCTGATCGATGTAGTTGATCACCAGGTTCGTGCCTTGGGCGCGCAGGTCGAAGTTGCGGCCGTTGATCTGGACGATCTTTTCCACCTCCTGCGGCCCGGACAGCGTGCCGGCAACGTTGACGGTCGAGCCGTCGCGGGCAACCGCCCTTACGTCGACCACGCTGCGGTGGTTGGGGCTTTCCGAGGCGGTGGTGATTTCGGCGGTAACGCCGCGTTCGGCAGCCAGCACCGGTGCGTTGACGAACGTGACCGGATCCTCGATGACCGCCGAGAACAAACCGCGCAGAGCCGAAAGCTTCAACACCTCAACATCTTCGGAAGCCAGCTCGCCGCGCACCTGTACCGACAACGACGCCGGCAGTTCATCGGACAGCGCGCCGGCCAGCATACCGAGCTTGCGCACCAGGTCCAGCCAGGGCGCCACCTCCTCGTTGACCACCCCGGCGCCGACATTCACTGCGTCCGGAACGAACTCGCCGGCCAGCGCCAGCTTCACACTGGCCGCCACATCGGTGCCGGCCCGGTCCTGGGCCTCATCGGTGGACGCGCCCAGGTGCGGGGTGACCACTACCTGCGGCAGATCGAACAGCGGGCTGTCGGTGCACGGCTCACTGGCGAACACGTCAAGACCGGCGCCCCGGACGTGGCCGCTGGTGATGGCTTCGGCCAGCGCCGCCTCGTCCACCAGGCCGCCGCGCGCGGCGTTGACGATGATGACGCCCGGCCTGGTTTTGGCCAGCGTCTCCTTGCCGATCAGGCCCGCTGTCTCGGGTGTCTTGGGCAGATGCACCGAGATGAAGTCGGCGCGGCCCAGCAGCTCGTCGAGGGTCAGCAGCTCGATACCCAGCTGAGCGGCCCGCGCCGGTGCCACATATGGGTCGTAGGCAACGACGTGGGCGCCGAAGGCGGCCAGCCGCTGGGCGACCAGTTGCCCGATCCGGCCCAGCCCCACCACCCCGACGGTATGGCCGAAGATCTCCGTGCCGGAGAACGACGAGCGCTTCCACTCGTGGGCATGCAGCGAGGCGTCGGCCACGGTGATCTGGCGAGCCGCGGCCAGCAGCAGCGCGATCGCGTGCTCGGCGGCGCTGTGGATGTTCGACGTCGGGGCATTGACCACCAGCACACCGCGCGCGGTGGCGGTGTCGACGTCGACGTTGTCCAGTCCGACGCCGGCCCGGGCGACGATTTTCAGCTTGGGGGCCGCCGCGAGCACTTCGGCGTCGACGGTGGTGGCCGACCGCACCAGCAGCGCGTCGGCTTCGGGCACCGCGGCCAGCAGCTTCTCCCGGTCGGGACCGTCTACCCAGCGCACCTCGACCTGGTCTCCCAGGGCGGCAACGGTTGATTCGGCGAGTTTGTCGGCGATTAATACAACAGGCAGGTTCACGCCGCCAGCGTATCGGCTGTAATTGACCGGTGGACGTCACCGTCGTCGGCAGCGGGCCCAACGGGCTCGCCACGGCCGTGACTTGCGCCCGCGCAGGTCTGAAAGTGCAGGTCTTCGAGGCCCAGCCGACCTTTGGCGGCGGCGCCCGCACCGCAGCCGACCCAGAATTTCCCGGAGTCTTACACGACGTGTGCTCGGCGGTTCACCCGCTGGCGCTGGCATCGCCGTTTTTTGGTGAGTTCGACCTGCCCGCGCGCGGCGTGCAGTTGGCGGTGCCGGAGATTGCGTATGCCAATCCGCTGCCGGGCCGGCCCGCGGTGATCGCCTACCGCGACCTGGAGCGCACCTGCGCCGAATTGGCCGACGGCGCGTCCTGGCTGCGCCTGCTGGGCCCGTTGGTGACCGACTCGCCCGCCGTAGTCGGATTGCTGCTCGGCGACAAGCGTTCGGTGCCCAGTTCGCTGCCGTCCGCGCTGCGCCTTGGGCTGCGGATGCTGGCCCAAGGAACTCTGGCGTGGGGGTCGCTGGTCGGCGAGGATGCCCGCGCCTTGTTCACTGGCGTTGCCGCTCATGTGATTTCGCGGATGCCGTCATTGACGGCGGCCGGTGCCGGATTGATGTTGGCAACCCTCGCCCATTCGGTCGGCTGGCCGATTCCGGTGGGTGGCAGCCGGGTGATCACCGATGCGCTGATCGCCGACCTGCGCGCGCACGGTGGCGAGCTGACGGCAGGCGTGCAAATCACCGAGCCGCCGGACGGTGTCGTCGCGTTTGACACGGCACCGACCGCACTGCTGCGGATATATGGAGATGCTCTTTCGGCCAGGTACGCTAAAGCGTTGCGCCGCTACCGTTTTGGTCCTGGAGTCGCCAAAGTTGACTTCGTGTTGAGCGACGACATTCCGTGGTCGGACCCGCGCCTGCGGCAGGCACCGACCCTGCATCTCGGCGGCACCCGCGAGCAGATGGCGCGAGCCGAGGCGGACATCGCCGCCGGACGCCACGCGCAGTGGCCGATGGTGCTGGCCGCCTCGCCGCACGTTGCCGATTCCGGGCGGATAGACGGCCAGGGTCGCCGTCCATTCTGGACGTACGCCCACGTGCCGTCGGGTTCCACGGTCGATGCGACCGAGGCCGTGACCGGGGTCGTCGAGCGGTTCGCGCCCGGCTTCCGTGACATCGTGCTGGCGGCCCGCGCAGTGTCCGCCGCGCGGATGTCCGATCACAACGCCAACTACGACGGTGGCGACATCGGGATGGGCGGAAATTCGGCCTGGCGAGCGATCGCCGGCCCTACACCTCGCCTGGACCCTTGGCGCACACCGATTCCCAAGGTGTATCTGTGTTCGGCGGCCACCCCACCCGGCGGCGGCGTGCACGGCATGGCCGGTTACTACGCCGCCCGTACGCTGTTGCGCCGCGAATTCGGTATCACCGATATGCCTGCTGTAGGGCCTAGGCTGACGCCGTGACCAAACTCGCGATCATCTACTATTCGGCCACCGGTCATGGCACCGCGATGGCACAACGCGTCGCTGCGGCGGCCGAGTCCGCCGGCGCCGACGTGCGTTTGCGACATGTCGCCGAAACCCACGACCCGGAGTCGTTCGCCCACAACCCGGCCTGGACGGCGAACTACGAAGCAACCAAGGATCTTCCCGCGGCCACCGCTGAGGACATCGTGTGGGCCGACGCGGTGATCTTCGGCTCACCGACTCGGTTCGGCTCGCCCGCGGCGCAGCTGCGCACCCTCCTCGACTCGTTGGGCGGGCTGTGGGCCGAAGGCAGGCTCGCCGACAAGGTGTACGCGGCCTTCACGTCGTCCAACACCCTGCACGGCGGCCAAGAGACCACGCTGCTCGCGCTCTACATCACGCTGATGCACTTCGGCGGCATCATTGTGCCGCCCGGATACACCGATCCGTGCAAGTTCGTCGACGGCAACCCCTATGGGGTGAGCCTGGTCTCCACCCACGACAACATCCACGAGTTCGACGACGCCACCCAGAACGCCCTTGACCACCTAGCCCGCCGGGTGGTGTCGGTCGCCGACCGCCTCACGTCATAGCGAGATCGACGAACACCCCGGCTACGCGGTCTCGGTGATTGGACGGTCGACCCAGCTCATCAGGTCGCGCAGCTTCTTACCAATGACCTCGATGGGATGCTCCGCGTTTTCCTTACGCAGCCGCGCGAGCTCCTTGCCGCCGCCCTCGACGTTGGCGACCAGCTTCTTGACGAAGCTGCCGTCCTGGATGTCACGCAGGATGTCGCGCATCCGCTCCTTGGTGTCGGCGTCAATGACTCGGGGACCCGACAGGTACCCGCCGAACTCCGCGGTGTCGGACACCGAGTAGTTCATCCGGGCAATGCCGCCCTCGTACATCAGGTCGACGATCAGCTTGAGCTCGTGCAGCACCTCGAAGTACGCCATCTCAGGCGGGTAGCCTGCCTCGACCATCACGTCGAAACCGGCCTTCACCAATTCCTCCGTGCCACCGCACAAGACAGCTTGCTCACCAAAGAGGTCGGTCTCGGTCTCGTCTTTGAAGGTGGTTTTGATGACCCCGGCCCGGGTACCGCCGATGGCCTTGGCGTAGGACAGCGCCAGCGCCTCACCCTTCCCGGTCAGGTCTTGGTCGACGGCGATCAGACAGGGCACGCCCTTGCCGTCGACGAACTGACGGCGCACCAGGTGCCCAGGGCCCTTGGGGGCGACCATCGCGATGGTGACATCGGCAGGCGGCTTGATCAACTCGAAGTGGATGTTGAGTCCGTGGCCAAAGAACAAGGCGTCACCGGGCTTCAAGTTGGGCTCGATATCGTTGGCGAAGATCTCCGCCTGGGCGGTGTCGGGCGCCAGCAACATGATGACGTCGGCCCACTTGGCGACCTCGGCGGGGGTGTCGACGTCCAGGCCCTGTTCGGCCACCTTGGGCCGGGACTTCGAACCCTCCTTCAGTCCGACGCGCACCTGGACGCCAGAGTCGCGCAAGCTCAGCGAGTGCGCGTGCCCTTGGCTGCCGTATCCGATTACGCCGACTTTGCGGCCCTGGATGATCGACAGGTCTGCGTCGTCGTCGTAGAACAATTCTAATGGCTCGGATGGCACGTGAATCTCTCCTTTTCTAGCCGCTTGGCGTCTGAAATTTACTTGGCGGTGCCGATGCTGCGCGGGCCGCGGGACAACGACACAAATCCCGATTGGGCGATTTCGCGAATACCGAAGGGTTCCAGGACCCGCAGCAACGCCTCGAGCTTGCCGCGGTCACCGGTGGCCTCGATGGTCAGCGATTCCGGTGATACGTCAATCACCTTGCCGCGGAATAGATTTACCGCCTCAATTACCTGGGTGCGGGTGCCGGCATCGGCCCGCACCTTGATCAGCGCCAACTCACGGGCCACCGAGTTATCGTCGTCCTGCTCGACGATCTTGATGACGTTGATCAGCTTGTTGAGCTGCTTGGTGATCTGCTCGAGCGGAGTCTCTTCGGCGGAGACCACG
>DATIOT010000064.1:0-3799 GCA_035472875.1 Mycobacterium sp. | reverse complement strand
GGCCGCTGCCGCCGACGCAGCCCACCGCGCTGGTGTCGCGCTCTCGATCGACCATCCCAGCCGAGTACGCGTCAGCATCGAAGGTGACGTCGTGCTGGCGTACCCGGCGACCATGCCCGACGCCAGCCCGCAGGACGACATCCGCGGGATCGGCGCCGCGCTGTATGCCCTGCTGGTCAACCGCTGGCCACTGCCGGAGCACGGGGTACGCAGCGGGCTGGCGCCGGCCGACCGCGATTCCACGGGCCTTCCGGTCGAACCCACTGTTGTCGACCGCAACATCCCGTTCCAGATTTCCGCGGTCGCGGTCCGGGCGGTTCAAGAGGACGGCGGGATACGCAGTGCATCAACGCTTTTGAACCTGCTACAACAGGCAACTGCGGTGGCCGACCGCACCGAGGTGCTCGGTCCGATCGACGACACGCCATCACCACCCGCCCCCCGCGTAACCACCGGTCAGGACTACGCAATCTTCGCGCGACGACGCCGCAACGTGCTGATCGGGGCCGGCGCGGCCATCGCCGTCATCGTGGTGGCCCTGTTGGTGCTGGCGTCAGTGGTGAGCAAGATTTTCGGCAACGTCGGCGGGGGCCTCAACAAAGACGAGCTCGGACTGAACGGGCCGTCGTCGTCGTCGACCACATCGGCGGCCCCCAGCTCCGCTGCTGCAGGCGCCGTCGTCAAACCCACCAAGGCCACCGTCTTCTCCCCCGACGGTGATCCCGACAACCCAGGTACGGCCGGGCAGGCCATCGATGGCGACCCCTCCACCGCTTGGGCGACCGAGGTCTATACCGACGCTGTCCCGTTCCCCAGTTTCAAGCAGGGCGAAGGATTGATCTTGCAGCTGCCCAACCCCACCGTGGTCGGCCAAGTCACCATCGACACGCCGAGCACCGGAACCAAGGTCGAGATTCGGTCCGCATCCACGCCGACGCCGGCAACGCTGAACGACACCACCGTGCTGGCTCCGGCCTTCGCGCTCAAGCCCGGTCATAACGTCATACCGGTAAGGGCCGGTGCGCCGACGTCGAATCTGCTGGTGTGGATTTCCACGTTGGGAACCACCAGCGGCAAGAGCCAAGCCGGTATCTCGGAGATCAAGGTTCAGGCTGCATCCTGACCCCGAGCTCGGCTATGGACTCACACTGAGCCCTTCCGGTGAAGTGCCGAGTGACAACCGATTGGTTAATGTCCGGCCGTGGGCGTGGGGGGAAACCAGCGAGTACGCAGTGACGCTGAGCTGTTGGCAGCCCATGTCGCCGGCGACCGCTACGCCTTCGGCGAGTTGTTCCACCGCCATCAACGACAGCTACACCGACTCGCGCGGCTGACCACCCGCACCCCCCAGGATGCGGAAGACGCACTGCAGGACGCCATGCTGTCGGCACACCGTGGCGCCAGCTCCTTTCGCTACGACGCCGCGGTCAGCAGCTGGTTGCACCGCATCGTGGTCAACGCGTGCCTGGACCGGCTGCGGCGCGCCAAAGCCCAGCGGACCGTGCCGCTAGAAGACGTCTACCCGGTAGCTGATCGGAGCGCCCAGGTCGAGATGGCGCTTGTGGTGCAGCGGGCGCTGATGCGGCTTCCCGTCGAGCAACGGGCCGCCATCGTGGCGGTAGACATGCAGGGCTACTCCATTGCCGACACCGCCCGGCTGCTGGGCATCGCCGAAGGCACGGTCAAGAGCCGATGCGCACGCGCCCGCATGCGCCTCGCCGAGTGGCTCGGCCACCTCAACACTGGCGCGCACGCCACACCCGACCGTCCTCCTGGTCAGGCCTAACCCGCGATAGCCCGTGCCGTGGGCCGCATATGGCCATCTATCTGCGCATGACGGACACTGGGGCGGATGGAAGCCGAGAACGATCCCGCAGATCATGGCCCGGATCATGACAAAGCGGGAACGGAGCCGCCGCTGACAGTCGAGCTTCTCGCCGACCTACAGGCCGGTCTGCTGGATGACGAGGCCGCCGCCCGGGTGCGCAGACAAGTCCGCGCAGACCCGGAGGCCGAAGGGATCCTGCGTGCTCTCAACCGGGTGCGCCGCGATATCGTCGCCGTTGGCGCAGATTCGACGTCGGCGCCCGACGCTCCCCCGGAAGTCATCGCCCGCATCACCGAGGCGTTGAGGTCGGCGGGCCCGAGCGAGTACCCCAGCGGCGGCGCCGCTCACTCTGCCCGACCGCACCTGCGCCCCGGCAGAGTGGCCGCGGGCGTGGCCGGTTTGTGCGCGGTGCTGGCCGCGATCGGGATCGGCACGGCGGCGCTGATCAACGTGCCCACGCCGATCCCGAGTACATCGGTCACCGCCGAGCACATCACGGTGTCAACACCACCCATGGTGGTCCCGTTATCCCAGGCTGAGATCCTCCGCCTACTCGACCACAGTCCCGACTACGGCCCGCTCAACGACCCGTCGCGGCGCGCGTCCTGCCTCGGCGGTCTCGGCTATCCGGCGTCCACGCAGGTGCTGGGCGCGCGGCCGATCGAGGTCAACGCCCGCCCCGGCGTACTTCTGGTGCTGCCCGGCGATACGCCCAGCAACCTGGCGGTCTTCGCGGTGGCACTGAATTGCAGCGCCGCCGACACCGGGCTGCTGGCCAACACCCAGATCCCCCGCCCTTAGTCTGATGCCACGTGTTGTGCGCCCCGCCAGGGAACACCAATGCCTACGCTGGCGTTCGTACAAACTTGAAGACGCTTCATATCTGAAAGGCTCGCATGACCGCCGCCCCATTTGCTCATGACACCGTCCACGATGTAATCGTTATCGGTTCCGGTCCTGCCGGATACACCGCGGCCCTGTATGCGGCCCGCGCGCAGCTGGCACCACTGGTCTTCGAGGGCACCTCTTTCGGCGGCGCGTTGATGACCACCACCGAGGTGGAAAACTACCCCGGCTTCCGCGACGGCATCACCGGCCCCGAGTTGATGGACGAGATGCGCGAGCAGGCGCTGCGTTTCGGCGCGGACCTGCGGATGGAAGACGTCGAGTCGGTATCGCTGGACGGGTCGGTCAAGTCGGTGGTCACCGCCGACGGAGACACCTATCGGGCCCGCGCCGTGATCCTGGCAATGGGCGCCGCGGCGCGCTATCTGCAGGTTCCCGGCGAGCAGGAGTTGCTGGGCCGAGGCGTGAGTTCCTGTGCCACCTGCGACGGGTTCTTCTTCCGCGACCAGCACATCGCCGTCATCGGCGGCGGTGACTCTGCTATGGAGGAAGCCCTGTTTCTGACCCGGTTCGCCAGCAGCGTGACACTCGTACACCGCCGCGATGAGTTCCGGGCGTCAAAAATCATGCTGAATCGCGCCCGCAACAACGACAAGATCAAGTTCATCACCAACCACACCGTGGTCGCGGTGGATGGGGAGACAGCGGTGACCGGATTGCGGTTGCGCGACACCGTCACTGGTGAGGAAACCACGCTGGCGGTGACTGGCGTATTCGTTGCGATCGGTCACGAGCCACGTTCGGGCTTGGTGCGCGACGTCATCGACGTCGACCCCGACGGCTACGTACTTGTGAAGGGACCCACCACAAGCACTTCGCTGGACGGTGTGTTCGCGGCCGGCGACCTGGTAGACCGCACCTATCGGCAGGCGGTCACCGCCGCCGGCAGTGGCTGTGCCGCGGCCATCGACGCCGAACGCTGGCTTGCCGAGCACGAAGACGCGGCCCAGGAAACACATCAGCTCAAACCGCTAACAGTACCGACACATTGATTGGAGCATCACGATGTCCGACGCCGAAAATGCTGGGGCCACAATAGAAGTCTCCGACGCGTCTTTCTCCGCG
>DATIOT010000063.1:0-19699 GCA_035472875.1 Mycobacterium sp. | reverse complement strand
CGAACGAACCGCCCGGAAGAGGGGGAATCGGCCAGATGTCGCCAGCGAACACGAACTTGGGCCGCGTTTCTGACTCGCAGCCGCGCGAGGTCATAAACGTGGCGGTATTGGCTGAATCCGAGCTTGGCTCAGAGGCACAGCGGGAGCGCCGCAAACGCATCCTGGATGCAACCATGGCCATCGCGTCGAAGGGCGGCTACGAGGCAGTTCAAATGCGCGCCGTGGCGGACCGGGCCGATGTGGCGGTTGGGACGCTGTACCGCTATTTCCCGTCGAAGGTGCATCTGCTGGTGTCGGCCCTGGGCCGCGAGTTCAGCCGCATCGACGCCAAAACCGACCGATCCGCGCTTGCCGGCGGTACTCCTTTTCAGCGGCTGAACTTCATGGTGGGCAAGCTCAACCGGGCGATGCAGCGCAATCCGCTACTCACCGAGGCGATGACGCGCGCCTACGTCTTCGCCGACGCGTCGGCGGCCAGTGAGGTCGACCACGTCGAGAAGCTCATCGACAGCATGTTCGCGCGCGCGATGGCCGACGGCGAACCGACCGAGGACCAGTACCACATCGCCCGGGTGATCTCGGATGTGTGGTTGTCGAACCTGCTCGCGTGGCTCACCCGGCGAGCCTCGGCGACCGACGTCAGCAAGCGGCTGGACCTGGCCGTGCGGTTGTTGCTCGGCGAACAAGAATCCAGCTAAGCCGGCGGGCCGGCGGTGCGCCCGCGAATCAGCTCGGTGTCCAGTAGCTCGACGACCGGCAGGCCCGACCGGGGCGGCTTCAGCAGCAGTTCACCTGCCCGGCGGCCCTTTTGCAGGCTCGGCTGCGCCACCGTCGTCAGCCCGCGGCTGATCGCCTCGGGCACGCCGTCGAATCCGGTGACGCTCATCTGGCCGGGCACATAAATGCCATGTGCCCGAAGGTAATCCATGGCCGACAGGGCCAAGATGTCCGCGGTGCACATCAATGCGGTAATCCGCGGATTGGCTTCCAGCGCCACCTTGGCCGCATCGCCACCCGACGTCGGCAGGTGTTCGTAGCTCTCCACCACGGTCAACGAATCCGGTTCCACGCCAGCGGCATTCATCGCCTCCCACACGCCGACGACGCGTTCGCGCTGCACGTCGAACGTCGGTGACTGCAGCCGCTCGGCGTCCACCAGGCCTTGCCGGCGGTCCCGGCCCAGCCGCATGGTCAGCAGCCCGATCTCGCGATGCCCCAACCCAAGTACGTAGTCGGTGAGCTCGCGCATCGCCGCGCGGTCGTCAATGCCCACCCGGGATACTCCGGACAGGTCTTTGGGCTGGTCCACCACCACAACGGGCAGGCGTCGCTGCAGCACCACCTGTAGGTAGGGATCGTCGTCGCCGACCGAATACACCACGAAGCCGTCCACTCCGGCGGCCAGCACGGCAGCTGTTCCGTCCTCGAGGCTCCGGCTCGGTCCGACGGCTACCAGCAGCAGTCCTTGGCCCAGCTCTTCGCATGATTGCGCCACTCCCGCAACGAAGTCCCGCGCCGCCGGGTCGCTGAAGAAATAGGTCAGTGGTTCGGCCATCAGCAAACCGACCGCACCGGCTTTGCGGGTTCGCAACGATCGCGCCACCGGGTCGGGTCCCGCGTAACCCAGCCGCTTCGCCGTCGCGAGCACCCTCTCGCGTAGGTCGGCGGAGAGCTGATCCGGGCGGTTGAAGGCATTCGAGATGGTGGTGCGCGAGACCTTGAGTTCGGCTGCCAGCGACGCCAGAGTCGCACGCCGGCGGGGTGTGAGACTCACGTTCGGTGAGGCTACAGCGGATCCTCTTTTGCGCCCAAGCGGCTTCGATCCGCTATTTCCTAATGGAAACGATTGTCATTAGTATGAGGTCTGCCGCCGGAATCGGCGAGATCACATCGGACGTGCGACACGGCACACATGGGACAGATGGCGCCTTCGCCGAGGTTTCCGCCGTCGGGGGCATTGTGCTCTCACTGGCGCCCGGTGTCCCGGTGTCGGTTTTCGTCGCAACCATTTCGTTTGTGATCTACCTGTTTTGCTGGCTACTGGGGCGGCGCCGGGAGATGACCTCCGCTTAAGCTGGTCGCACAAAGTGGCCGCGGGCAGGGGAGGCAACAGTGCGCCAGCAAATTGCCTTGCTTGCGCTGGCCGGGGTGTCCACCCTCGCTATCGGCTGCACAACCACCGTCAACGGGAAGGCCGTCGCCGCCGATAATTCCGGGCCTCTGATTCAGAATCCGGTAGCGGTATCAGCCCTTGACGGGCTGCTGCTCGATGCCGGCCAGATCAATAGCGCGCTGGGCGCGACATCGATGAAGGTGGGGTTCAACGCCAAAGGGATGTGGGACTGGAGCTCGAGCGTCAGCGAGAAGAACTGCCTGGCAATAGACGGGCCGGCACAAGACACGGTATATGCCGACACCGGGTGGTCCGCGATGCGCGGCCAGCGGCTCGACGACAGCGTCGAGGACTCCAAGAAGCGCAAAAACTACGCCATTCAGGCCGTGGTCGCGTTCCCGTCCGCGCACGACGCCAACGCGTTTTACGACTCTTCGTTGAAAAGCTGGTCCGCCTGCTCCAAGCGCCGGTATTCCGATGTCACCCCGAATCAGCCCGACACCGTGTGGACCGTGACCGACATCATCAAAGACAACGGCACGCTCAGTACCTGGCAGATCCAGGAAGGTGGGGACGGATGGAGCTGCCAGCGCGCGCTGACGGTGCGCAACAACATCGCCATCGATATCGTGACGTGCACTTACAGCCAATCCGGTTCGCCAGCGGTCGACATCGCTCACCAGATCGCGGCCAAAGTGGCTAAGCAGTAGGCGATGCACCGGGCAACGAAATGGCGGACCGTTTTCGCTACGCCGCTCATCTGTGCCTTAGCGGGAGGCGCCGCACGGTGTGGCCAAGATCCCCGAATAAGCTAGGCAGGTGGCCGGTATCGACCTCAACGCCGACTTGGGCGAGGGCTTTGGCGTCTGGCGCCTTGGTGACGACGACGCCATGCTCGGGATCGTCACCAGCGCCAACGTGGCGTGCGGATTCCATGCGGGAGATCCCGCCGGCTTGTTGCGGATATGCCGCGCGGCCGCCGAGCGCGGCGTGCGCGTCGGAGCGCAGGTGAGCTATCGCGACCTGGCAGGGTTCGGCAGGCGGTTCATCGACGTCGCCGCCGAAGACCTTGTCGCCGACGTCGTGTACCAGATCGGCGCGTTGCAGGCGATCGCGCATGCGTCCGGTTCGACGGTGTCCTACGTCAAACCCCATGGCGCGCTGTACAACACGATCGTGACCAACCGCGAACAGGGCGCCGCCGTCGCGGAGGCGGTACACCGGGTGGACGCCACGCTGCCGGTGCTGGGCATGGTGGGTTCGGCGTTTTTCGACGAGGCCGCCCGCCTTGGCTTACGCACGGTGGCCGAGGCGTTCGCCGATCGCGCCTACCGGCCGGACGGCCAGCTGGTTTCCCGTCGCGAACCGGGCGCAGTGCTGCACGATCCGGCGGTGATCGCCGACCGCGTGGTGACCATGGTGACCTCGGGGCAGGTTACTGCGATCGACGGCACCCAGATTGCTGTCAGCGTGGAATCGGTTTGCGTGCACGGTGATTCGCCGGGCGCGGTGCAGATCGCGACCGCGGTGTGCGATCAGCTCAAGGCGGCCGGCATCGACATCAGGTCATTCTGCTGATGCGATTGAAGCTCGGTCGCCCCGATATCGCGCAGTATTCGGATCGGTTCGATGTACCTGCCGCCGACCCCGAGGCACCGCTAGCGGTGACCTGGATGGGTGTGGCGACGCTGCTGCTCGACGATGGGTCCTCCGCGCTGATGACCGACGGGTTCTTCTCGCGCCCCAGCCTGGCCCAGATCGCGGCCGGCAAGCTGTCACCATTACCGGCGCGCGTCGACGGCTGTCTTGCCCGGGCCAAGGTATCCCGGCTTGTGGCCGTCATCCCGGTGCACACCCACTTCGATCACGTAATGGACTCCGCGCTGGTCGCCGACCGCACCGGCGCGCAACTGGTCGGGGGCGAATCGGCGGCCCATGTCGGGCGCGGATACGAGCTGCCCGAAGACCGTCTCGTCGTCGCGGTCAGTGGTGAGCCGATTCGATTGGGCGCCTACGAAATCACGCTGATCGAGTCGAACCACAGCCCACCCGACAGGTTTCCCGGTGAGATCAGCGCACCGCTGACGCCGCCGGTGAAGGTGTCGGCCTACCGCTGCGGCGAGGCATGGTCGACGCTGGTGCACCACCTGCCCTCGGGGCAGCGGCTGCTGATCCAGGGCAGCGCCGGTTTCGTCAAGGACGTGCTGGCCGGTCACCGCGCGGACGTCGTCTACCTCGGCGTCGGGCAGCTGGGCCTGCAGCCGCGTTCCTACCTGCTTGACTACTGGACAGAGACCGTGCGCACGGTCGGTGCGCGCCGGGTCGTTCTCATCCACTGGGACGATTTCTTCCGCCCATTGTCAAAGCCGTTGCGCGCCTTGCCCTATGCGGGCGACGACTTAGACGTCTCCATCCGTATCCTCGACGAGCTGGCCGCACAAGACGGTGTCACACTTCACATGCCGACGGTGTGGCGGCGCGAGAACCCTTGGATGTGAAGCGGTCTAGACGTTGGCACTAACCGTTGCGCTGTTACTGCTTGCTGTTGTCCTCGGTTTTGCCGTCGCCCGCCCGGGGGGGTGGCCGGAGGCGCTGGCGGCGGTACCGGCAGCTGTCATCCTGATAGCGATCGGCGCGATCTCGGTCCATCAGGCGGCCGAGCAGGTCGCGGGGCTATCGGGAGTGGTCGCGTTCCTGGGCGCTGTGCTGGTGCTGGCCAAGCTGTGCGACGACGAAGGCCTGTTCGAGGCCGCAGGCGCGGTGATCGCGCGGACGCCCGTCGGATCACACCGCCTACTGCGGCAGGTGTTCGTCATTGCCGCCACCATTACCGCTGTGCTCAGCCTGGACGCCGCCGTGGTGTTGCTGACCCCGGTCGTGCTGGCCGCCATCCGGCGGCTGCGGATCCCGGTGCGCCCCTATGCCTACGCCACGGCCCACCTGGCTAACGGCGCCTCGCTACTGCTTCCGGTGTCCAACCTGACCAACCTGCTGGCATTTCACCTCGCAAAAGTCTCTTTCACCAAGTTCACCCTGGCGATGGCATTGCCGTGGCTGGTCACGGTGGCCACGCTGTACCTGGTCTTCCGGTTGTTTTTTGCCGGCGACCTACGCATCCCGCCGAACCCCGAACAACTCGGGGCGCCGCCGCGGCCACCGGTGTTCGTTTTGGTGGTCGTGGCGCTGACGCTGGCCGGGTTCGCGCTCTCCGAATCGGTCGGGGTAGCCCCGGCTTGGGTGGCGCTGGCCGGCGCCTCGGTGCTGGCGGTGCGCAGCCTGCTCCGTCGGCACACCTCGGTGGTGGAAATCGTGCGCTCGGTGCACGTGTCGTTTCTGGTCTTCGTGCTGGCGCTGGGCGTCGTCGTGCAAGCGGTCACGCTGAACGGTATGGACACCGCGATGTCCGCCGTGCTGCCGTCCGGTTCAGGGCTGCCCGCGTTGCTCGGCATCGCCGCGCTGGCCGCCGCGCTGGCCAACGTCGTCAATAATCTGCCCGCGACGCTCGTGTTGTTGCCGCTGGTCGCCCCGAGCGGCCCGGTGGCCATCCTGGCGGTGCTGATTGGGGTCAACATCGGGCCCAACCTGACCTACGTCGGTTCGCTGTCGAACCTGCTGTGGCGGCGCGTGCTGCGCCAGCACGACATCGAGGCCGGTGTCGGCGAATACACCCGACTTGGACTGTGCACCGTGCCTACCGCGCTCGTGGTAGCGGTGCTCGCACTGTGGGCTTCTGGACGGCTGCTGGGCCTCTAGGTATTTAGGCGGGTCGCCCGACGGTCAGCACACGGGCGCGGATGGGTCGCGCGGCGACCACCGTGAATGGTGTTGCCAGGGGGAAGTCCAAGTCGAGGGATTCGATGTCGATGGTGCGGACGATGGTGGCCAGCGCGAGCGTGGCCTCCAGCATCGCGAAGTGATCGCCGATACATGAGCGTGGTCCGCCGCCGAACGGCAGGTACTGCCAGCGGCTGCGACCCTTCGACCGTTCCGGGAGAAAGCGGTCCGGATCGAAACGCAGCGGATCCTCCCACAGCGCCGGGTCACGGTGCATCGCATAGAAGCTCACGACGGCAATGGTTTTGGCCTCGACCCGGTAACCGTCCACGACGATGTCGCGGGTGGGCGAGCGCATCGTTCCCGCCGCAGGCGGACACTGCCGTAGCGCCTCGTGCAACACCCGCACGGTAAGGCCGAGTTCGGCCACGTCGTCTGGGGTCAGCGCCCGCTCGCCCAGCGCGGCGACCTCCGCGCGCACCCGCTCCTGGATGTCGCGGTGGTGCCCCAGGGACCACAACGCGTAGGTCAGCGTGGTCGAGGTGGTGTCGTGTCCCGCGAGAAAGAACAGCACCAGCTCGTGGCAGATCTCGTCGTCGGTCAGCGGCTGGCCGGTCTGCGGATCGATTGCGTCGATCAGGGAGCGCACCAGCGGGGCGTCACGGTCCGGGTCAGCGCGAACCGCGTGCACGATTTCGGCGGCCAGCCGGTGCAGCGTGTCGTTGCCCTGACGAGCGGCGCGCTGGCCTCTGGTGGGCAGCCACCGCGGCGGATTTACCGGCCGCGCCCCGCGGTCGGCCACCCATCCCAATGAAGCACGCAGTGCACCGCACACCCCATCGGCGCGCTCGTCGAGGTCCATCCCGAGCACCGAGCGCCCAAGCGCCCGCAGCGTCAGCTTGCGGCACTCGGTGTCCAGGTCCACGAAGGCGCCGTCCCGCCAAGCGCCGGCGACCCCTTGTGCGGCCGCGGCCATATGTCCCGCGTAGCGGGGCACATGGCGCTTGGTGAACATCGGCTGCAGCGCGCGTCGCCGCGGTAGCCACCGCTGATGCGGAAGATTGAGCAGGTTGCCGCCCATCAGCGCGCGCATCTCGACCATCGTCCGGTCACGGCCGCGGTCGGAGACCTCATCGGCGCGGCCCAACAGATCGCGGGCGCCTTGGGGGCTGGCAATCAGCACTATGTTCGGTAACAACCACTTCGGTCCGAGCACGATCCGGCTGATCGGGCCCCCGGCGTCCACCAGCGCCTGCAAACCATCGATGTATGACCGCGCGGCCATGAGTTGCCGCCAATACGGGAGCGGATTCTTCGGCGCCAGCATGAGCGCGCCGGCTTCGGGTTTCTCCAGGATCTCGACCATGCCAACTCCTTTGTTTGCAGGCACGGTATGACCGACTTTTGTTCGTGCGCACGCGTAGTCGGCTACTCGAATTACCGACGAATTCCGCGCCGACGCGTGGTCAGCTCGACCCGCCGGCGCTCGGTCCGGATCGGATGATCGACGAAAGTTCCTCGCGTGACTGGGCTCCCACCCGCTGGCAGGCCCGGTAAACGTGGCCCTCCACGGTGCGCACCGACATCACCAGCTTCTCGGCGATCTCGCGATTGGACAGACCGGCCACGACAAGTTCGACGACATCGCGCTGGCGACCCGACAACTTAAGGCCTGTCGGAGTCCGCAGCGCCGGCGTGCACAAGCCACCACACTCATCGGCCAATTCCCTGGCCATCGCAGCCGCATACAGCCCACGCCTATGCTGCTGGCTCTCGTCGAACGCGACAGAGGCCTGCGCGGCCGCATCGGCGGCCGCCGCCCGATCACCGATCCCCTGATACGCCGTCGCGGCCGCCAGCAGGCCCTCGCCGTCCCCGGATAGCAGAGCTTCCGCATGCAACGCGACGGCATCGGCCAGCGGCAGCGACAAAACCTCGGCCAGCTCCCGTGCCCGCGCCGCCCGGGAGGCATCGCCCCATTGAGCCGCAGCCTGTATGCAAGCCAGTTCGTGGGTGGGCTGGCCGCGGTCGTGGGCAAGTCGTGCCGCCTGCTGAACGCTGGCCACAGCCTCACCCAAGCGGCCGCTCGCGGCCATCGCCCACCCGGAGGCCAGCGAAAAGGCGGTATGCATGAACAGAAATTCGGGCGGCACACACGCCCGCGCCGCGGCGACCGCATCATTTGCCTCGGTGGGCTGACCGAGTTTGGCGTGTGCCTCGGCCAACGCGAAGTAGCTCGCCGGCCGCAAACCCGTTCTGATGGCGTGTATTTCCGCCCCGGCGACCGCTTCGTGCACGAGCCGGGCCGCCTCGGCCACAGCGCCGTGCACCAAGTCCGCGTTGCCCAACAGTAAGGCCAGGTTCGCATAAGCCAGACCCGGAATGTCGCGCGCCGAGTCCGCCAGTTGCTTTGCCGTCTTGACGAATTCGTCGATACGCCCAGTCAGCCGGCATGCGCGACCGTACACGGCGCCGAACCAAAACCGCATGTGGGACGCCTGAAACGACGTCGTCGCGCGCCGCAGCGCTTCCTCGGCCACGACTGCGAGCTCATCGACCTGACCCAGCGCGCCCATAGCCATGATCAACGCAAGCGAGGCCATCATCGCGTGAAAATCCGGCAGAGCACCCGAATCCAGGGCGGCCCGGGCCTTTTCGGCCGCGGGTTCGCAGCGCGCCGACACCGCGTCCAGGCAGGCCTGCACCGCCAAACGCTCCGCCACCTGCGCCGGGGTCTCTGGGCCGGCGGCGAGGCCTTCCAGGATCACCGCCGCGGCTTGGGGCTTACTGAGCATCCAAATCAGGTTGGCCGCCCGCACGGTCGCCCAGTGATGGCCGTCGGGCACATCACCGTCGGCCATGTCGCGCAGCGCCGCCTCTGCGGGCTCGCCGCGTCCGAGCAGCACCAGGTTCATCGCGCGCACCCCGGCCGCCCCGGGTGCACCGGCTTGCGTCGCGGCGGTGGCGAACCGGTCGGCGAGATCCAGATCCAGCAGCGTCATGGCATGCCGTGCTGATTCCAGATACAGCTCGGGATCGGGGTCAAGATCCGACTCCAGGCGCAGCAGCGCCCGACGAACGGTGGCGTGCATGTCGGTGTCACCGTTTTGCGCCAGCCGCGTCGCCAGCTTGCCCCGAATAGCCGACAAGTGCATCTCGCCGGCGCTCGCGCGGCGGAGCTCACCGAACAGCGGATGTGCCAGCCTGGCCATCAGTCCGCCCCCAGTGCGTTCGACATTCACCAGGCCCATTCCCTCGGCGGCCGCCAGGTCGCCACGGCGCACCAAATCGCACAGCACATCAACGGCCAGGGGCTCACACTGCGACAACGTGTCGACCACCATCGCCAGCCGTGAGCTCAGCCGACCCAGCTGGCGCCCCACCGTGTCGGACAGGCTCGCCGAGACAGCGACGTCGCCGTCCCACATCCACACCCCGGCCAATTTCCGCATCCGCCTGGCCTCTATCTGATCGGTCAGCAGCTGCCGCAGGAACAACGTGTTGCCGCCGGTCAGCTTTCGGAACCGAGTTGCGCTACGCGCATCGACCGGACCGCCGAGCGTGCTCTCGATCACCTCGCGTGTTGCAGCAGCCGAAAGCGGTTCGAGATCGAGACGAGCCAGCAGCCCATCCTTCCACAAGGCCGTCACCGCATCGGGTTCCTCACTGCCGGTGCGCACGGTGACCACCAGCCGGGCCCCGCCCGACTGCGCCAGCTCATGAACGACAAGGGCAGACAATCCGTCCAGCAGGTGCGCGTCATCAACGCCCACCAGCACACGACCCCGACGCTGCTGCGCAACAAACGAATTGATCACGCGCCGCACGTTTGTCAACGGGTCCGACATCGCCTCGCCCAGCGAGCCGATGAATGCCCCCAGGGGCAGCGAACGCGCCGATTCGGTGCCGACGATCCATTTTGTGCGCTGACCCGACGCCTCGGCGCGCCGCAGCACTTCGCGGGCCAGCCAGGTCTTGCCCACACCGGCGGCTCCGGCGATCACCACGCCGGAGTAGTTGCCAGCCCCGTTCAGCGCGCGGCGAATAATCCCTAGTTCACTATCACGCCCGGTCAGCGGCTCGGCGCTGATCACTCGGTGACTATAACTTTGCGCAAGCTCCGGGCGGGCCGATTTGTCAGCGTTTCGTTGAAGTCATGTGCAATCCACGCGCAGAAGTGGCGTACTTGACTACGCTATCGGCGCCCGCCGCGGGCCGTGAGCATGGCTTTCGTCAGGTAACAACTCGGCGCAGGTGGTGGGCTATGGCGAAGATCGGCAATCACGCGGTGGTGTTGGGAGCGAGCGTGGCCGGTCTGCTGGCCGCGCGGACGCTGAGCGACTTCTTCGACGAGGTTACGGTGGTGGAGCGCGACCCGCTGCCCGATACCGCGGCAGCTCGCCGAGGTGTGCCGCAGGGCCGGCACCTCCATGCCCTGCTGGCCCGCGGCGCCCAGGTGATCGAGGAACTGTTCCCCGGCATCCTCGATGAGCTGGTCCTCGACGGTGCGCACTACTTCGACGGCCGGGATCTGTCTCAGCTGCACTACAACGTGGGCGGGCACCTGATGGTGCGCGCGGGCAGCGCCACCTCGTTTACCGCTTACTGCGCGACCCGGCCTCTGCTGGAGGAACACGTCCGGATGCGAGTACGCAGCATCCCCAACGTGACACTGCTCGACGAGCACGACATCGTCGAGTTAACCGCGACGCTTGACCACCACCGCGTCACCGGCGCACGGGTAGTCAGCCGTCGCACCCGCGAAGACGCCACCCTGAGCGCCGATTTGGTGGTCGATGCCACCGGGCGCGCCGCTCGCACTCCAACGTGGCTTGACGGCCTGGGCTACGACCGTCCGCCAGAGGATCATGTCGTGATGCACCTGACCTACGCGAGCCAGTTGCTCCGCATGGCACCGGATGCGCTGCACGAACTCGGTTTCGTTGTCGGAATCGTGCCGGGCCGGCCGCACGGGCTGGGCATTCTGCACTGCGAGAATGACACCTGGGTGTTCACCGTTTTTGGCGTAGCCGGTCACGAGCCACCCTGCGACCTTGAGGCAATGTGCGAGTTCGTCGAGGACTACGCACCGGCCCACATGCTGGCCGCGGTACGAGCAGCCGAACCCATCGGAGCGCCCACGCGGCACCGGCAGCCGTCCAGTCAGTGGCGCCGCTACGACAAGATGCGACGATTTCCGGAGGGCCTGCTGGTCATCGGCGACGCGATCTGCAGCTTCAATCCGATCTACGGCCAGGGCATGACGGTGGCCGCACTCGAGGCGTTGGCGTTGCGCGACTGCCTATCCCGCGGCACAAGGGATTTGGCGCGGCGATTCTTTCAAGCCGGGGCGGCGCCGATCCGCCAGGCGTGGGAGCTGTCCGCCAATCCCGACCTCTCCCTACCCGAAATCGACGGCACACCACCGCTGCTCACCCGGCTGCTCAACGCATACGTCGATCGCGTGCTCACCGCGGCCGAATACGACACCGCGGCGGTGAATCAGTTCGTCAGGGTGACCTCACTCATCGACCCTGCGATCCGGCTACTGCGCCCGGCCATGATTTGGCGCGTCGCCCGGGCTAACCATCGCCGACGCCGGCGCGGCATGGATTCCCACGACGCGGCCGGCGTGCTGGCCGACAGCGTGGCAGCCGGCTAATCCGGTTAACTTCTGCGCTGACGGGCGATTTCGGCGAGCACCACCCCGGCAGCCACCGACGCATTCAGCGATTCGGTGTGCCCGGCCATCGGGATGGATACCACCTCGTCGCAGTTCTGCCGCACCAACCGCGACAGACCCTTGCTCTCCGACCCGACGACCACCACGATCGGGTCGGTGCCGTCCAGGTCGTCGAGTGCGGTGTCCCCACCGGCGTCCAATCCGATCACCCGCAATCCGCGGTCGGCCCAGCTTTTAAGTGCCCTAGTGAGATTGGTGGCCCGCGCCACCGGGACGCGGGCCGCCGCCCCGGCGCTGGTGCGCCAGGCCACCGCCGTCACCGAGGCTGAACGTCGCTGCGGTATCAGCACGCCGTGGCCGCCGAATGCCGCGACCGAACGAACGATGGCACCGAGGTTGCGCGGGTCGGAAATGTTGTCCAACGCGACCAACAGCGCCGGCGGCGAGTTCGTAGCTGCCGTGAGCAGGTCGTCGGGGTGGGCGTAACTGTATGGCGGCACCTGCAATGCGATGCCCTGGTGCAGGTGATTGCTGGTCATCCGGTCCAGGTCGGTGCGCGGTACCTCAAGGATCGCGATGCCCAAATCGGCTGCCCGGCCCACTGATTCGGTGAGACGCTCATCGGCTTCGGTGCCGAGAGCGACGTAGAGCGCTGTCGCCGGTACACCGGCGCGCAAGCATTCCAGCACCGGATTGCGCCCGAGCACCGTTTCGCTTTCGTCGGTGCGTTTGGCCGCCCGGCGCTGCTGCGACTGGGCGCGCTTGGCAGCGGGATGCTTGGGACGCATATGCGCGGGCGGTGTGGGACCGCGCCCCTCCAGCGCGCGGCGACGCTGGCCGCCCGAGCCTACGGTGGGGCCTTTCTTGGTGCCGGCTTTGCGTACCGCCCCCCGGCGCCGCGAGTTTCCGGGCATCTACTTATCGTCACCGGCCAGCAGCTCCCACTGCGGCCCGTCGGCAGTATCGGTGACCTCGATGCCGGCGTCCTTGAGTCGATCCCGGATCTGGTCGGCGAGCGCCCAGTTGCGCTGCTCGCGCGCTTTCTGCCGACTTTCCAGTTCGGCCTGCACCAGCACGTCGACAGCCGTGAGTGCGGCCGACGTTTCGTCGCGGCATTCCCAACGTTCGTCGAGCGGGTCGCAGCCCAGGATGCCCATCATCGCGCGGATTGCGCCGGCGTGCGTGAGGGCACCTTCGTGGTCGCCGGCGTCGAGTGCCCGGTTGCCCTCTGCGCGGGCGAGGTGCACCTCGGCCAGCGCGACCGGGACCGCCAGATCATCGTCGAGCGCCTCGGCGAACCGCGGGGTCCACTCGCCGGGCACGACTGCACCGACCCGACTGCGGACTCGGTGCAAGAAATCCTCGACCCCGACATAGGCTTTGACCGCGTCCTGCAGGGCAGTCTCGGAGAATTCCAGCATCGACCGGTAGTGGGCGCTGCCCAGGTAGTAGCGCAGTTCGGCAGGCCGCACGCGCTGCAACATCGCCGGTATCGACAACACGTTGCCCAGCGACTTGCTCATCTTCTCCCCGCCCATCGTCACCCAGCCGTTGTGCAGCCAGTAGCGGGCGAACCGATCCCCGGCGGCGCGGCTCTGCGCGATTTCGTTTTCGTGGTGCGGGAAGACCAAATCCATTCCACCGCAATGGATATCGAATTCCGGGCCAAGGTAGGTGCGGGCCATCGCCGAGCATTCCAGGTGCCACCCCGGACGTCCGCGCCCCCACGGCGACGGCCATGACGGCTCGCCGGGCTTTTCGCCTTTCCACAGCGTGAAGTCGCGCTGGTCGCGCTTGCCGGTAGCCACACCCTCGCCCTGATGGACGTCGTCGATCTTGTGGCCGGACAGCTGGCCGTACTCCGGGTAGCTAAGCACGTCGAAGTAGACGTCGCCGCAGGCGGCATAGGCGTGGTCAGTTTCGATCAGGCGTTCCATTAACTCGACCATCTGGGTGATGTGGCCGGTTGCTCGGGGCTCTGCCGACGGTGGCAGCACGTCCAAGGCGTCGTAGGCGGCGGTGAACGCGCGCTCGTAGGTGGCCGCCCACTCCCACCACGGCCGGCCCGCGGCGGCGGCCTTGTTGAGAATCTTGTCTTCGATGTCGGTCACGTTGCGGATAAAAGCGACGTCGTAGCCGCGCGCGAGCAGCCAGCGGCGCAAGATGTCGAAGGCCACCCCACTCCGGACATGGCCGATATGCGGCAGACCTTGCACAGTCGCGCCACACAAGTAGATAGAGACGTGCCCGGCCCGTAGCGGAACGAAATCACGCACGGCACCGGCCGCCGTGTCGTGTAGCCGCAAGCGGGCGCTATCGGTCACGACGTGCCAGCTTACCTGGTAGTTCCGATTTTCCCGGCGCTGCGCGCGCTTACCGGATGGGTACCAAGAGCGCCGTCGCGATGGCGGCAAGGCCCTCGCCCCGCCCGGTCAGGCCCAGCCCATCGGTGGTCGTGGCCGACACGGATACTGGCGCCCGCAGCAGACCCGACAACACCTGCTGCGCCTCGTCACGGCGCGGACCGATTTTTGGCCGGTTGCCGATCACCTGCACGGCAGCGTTTCCGATCCGATAGCCATGCCGCCCGATCAGGTCGACGACGTGGCGCAGCATGGCGGCGCCGCTGACGCCTTTCCAGCGCGGATCATCGACTCCGAAGACGACGCCGATATCGCCCAGCCCTGCGGCCGACAACACGGCGTCGCACAGCGCATGCACCCCGACGTCGCCGTCGGAATGTCCGGCGCAGCCGTCGGCGTCCGGAAATAGCAGCCCCACCAGCCAACAAGGACGCCCGGGTTCAACCGGGTGCACATCGGTGCCCAGACCGACCCGCGGCAGCTCGCTCACCGGCGCACAATCGCCTGGGCCAGCAACAGATCCAGCCGGGTGGTGATCTTGAACGCCAGCGGGTCGCCGTCGACCACCTGAACCTGGCCGCCGAGGTGCTCGACGAGGGAAGCGTCGTCGGTGAAATCGGCCCCAGAGAGGTGGCCGGCGCGCTGATAGGCGCGCAACAGCAGGTCGGTGGCGAACCCTTGCGGAGTCTGCACCGCCCGCAGGCCGGCCCGCTCGGGCGTGCCCAGGACCACCCCGTTGGCATCCACGGCCTTGATGGTGTCAGAGAGCGGCAGCGCGGGCACGACGGCGCGATGACCGGCCCGCAACGCGTCGACCACGCGCACGATCAACTCCGGTGGCGTCAGCGCCCGGGCGGCATCGTGCACCAGGACAAACTCCGGCTCTGTGGCCGCGGAAACCGCCGACAGAGCCAGGCTCACGGACTCGGTACGGTCGGCTCCGCCCGGCACGATGGTGGCTTTGTCGCCGAGAATCAGCTTCGCCTCATCGGTGAGGTGTGCGGGTACCGCTACTACGACCGTCTCGACGGCCCCCGAATCCAGCAGGCCCTGCACAGCCCGTTCGACAAGGGTGTGCCCGTCGAGTTGATAGAACGCCTTGGGTATACCGGCAGCTAGCCGCTCCCCCGACCCTGCGGCCGGGACCACTGCGACTACGCTGCCCGTTGCCCCGGCCACCAGAGCTCAGGGCCTTCAGGAAGCGGCGGCCAAAACCTCGTCGAGGATGGTCTCCGCTTTGGCGTCGTCGGTGCTCTCGGCTAGCGCCAGCTCACCAACCAAAATCTGCCGGGCCTTGGCCAGCATGCGCTTCTCGCCGGCGGACAAGCCGCGCTCCTGGTCACGACGCCATAGATCGCGCACTACCTCGGCCACCTTGTTGACATCACCAGAGGCGAGTTTTTCGAGGTTGGCCTTGTAGCGGCGGGACCAGTTGGTCGGCTCTTCGGTGTGCGGAGCGCGCAGCACCTGGAAAACCTTGTCGAGGCCTTCTTGGCCGACGACGTCGCGGACACCGACGTACTCAGCGTTATCGGCGGGTACTCGAACTGTCAGGTCTCCCTGCGCCACTTTCAAGACGAGATACTCTTTTTGTTCCCCTTTGATGGTCCGGGTTTCGATCGCCTCGACTAACGCAGCACCGTGGTGTGGATAGACAACGGTGTCGCCGACCTTGAAGATCATCTGATTCGAGCCCCTTTCGTTACTTCATCCTATCACGGCGGCCCGACGTGTGCGGAACAACGGTGCAGGTCAGGGGCACAACACGTGCACATTAGGGGTTGACAGGCGGAGAAGAACGTGCAATGGAACACAGTATCAATGTCCTCGTCCGACCCCTGCGGCCACCCCATCCGGAGCCCTGCTGCGCTGGTCTGACGCCCTGCGCTACCGCTCACCGGACGTTCCTACTACTGTGCATAGTTGCATAATCGAACCGTTGTCATGATGGCGCGAGGCCCAGCAGGAGGCACTGAGTGAACCGCTTGAACGTCAGCCTCCCGATCCCGTTTTCCGTGCTAGCCATCCGGCTCGCCCTCGTCGGCCTGGTCGCGTTGACCGCAGCTGTGCTCAGCGGTTGCGGAGCCGGTCAGATCTCGCAGATGGCCGTCCAGGAGCCTGCCGTCAACGGCAACAAGGTCACGTTCAACAACGTGGCGCTGCGCGACATCCGCATGCAAGCCGCGCAGACCGGTGACTTCCTACAGCCGGGCCGAAGTGTGGATCTGGTACTGGTCGCCGTCAATCAGTCGCCGGATATGGCGGACAGATTGGAGAGCATCACCAGTGATATCGGAACGGTGGCGATCGGCGGCGACGCACGACTGCCCGCCCGCGGGATGCTGTTCATCGGTACGCCCGAAGGCAAGAAGGTGGCGCCGGGCCCCATTGGTTCCAGCAATGCGGCCAAGGCGACCGTCGCCTTGGCCAAGCCCATCACAAACGGCCTCATCTACAACTTCACCTTCAACTTCGAGAAGGCCGGGCAGGCGAGCGTGATGGTGCCGCTTTCGGCCGGTCTGGCGCCACAGCAGGGCTAAGCAGGTATAGCCGGCAAGTCGTCTCACACCAGGCTTGTCGCACCTGCCCGATACCGTCATGGCGTGGCAAACGCGCGCTCGCAATATCGGTGCTCGGAATGCCGCCATGTCACCGCCAAGTGGGTGGGCCGCTGCCTGGAGTGCGGCACCTGGGGCACCGTCGACGAGGTGGCCGTGCTCAGTGCGGTCGGTGGCAACAGCCGTCGTTCAGCAGGTTTTGCTTCGCCTCCGGCTTCGCAAGCCGTTCCGATCGCTTCCATCGAGCCGACCGTCAGCCAGCACAGGTCGACGGGCGTAGCTGAACTCGACCGGGTGCTCGGTGGCGGTGTGGTGCCCGGCTCGGTGACGCTGCTGGCGGGCGATCCGGGCGTTGGTAAGTCGACGTTGCTGCTCAAGGTCGCCCACCGCTGGGCGCAGTCCGGCAGGCGCGTGCTGTATATCTCCGGTGAGGAGTCCGCCGGCCAGATCCGGTTGCGCGCCGACCGGATCGGCTGCGACGGCGACGAAATCTACTTGGCCGCCGAATCCGACGTGCATACCGTGCTGGACCACATTGCGACGGTCAAGCCTGCGCTGGTCATCGTGGACTCCGTGCAAACCATGTCCACCACCGAGGCCGACGGCGTCGCCGGCGGGGTCACGCAGGTGCGCGCGGTTACGGCCGCACTGACCGCCGCCACGAAGGTCAGTGGCGTCGCGCTGATCCTTGTCGGCCACGTCACCAAGGACGGGGCCATCGCCGGCCCGCGCTCGCTCGAACACCTCGTCGACGTGGTACTGCATTTCGAAGGCGACCGCAACGGCTCGTTGCGGATGGTCCGCGGGATCAAGAATCGATTCGGTGCGGCCGACGAAGTCGGCTGCTTCATGCTGCACGACAACGGAATCGAGGCTGTCGCCGATCCGTCGAACCTTTTCCTGGATCAGCGGCCCGCACCGGTCGCCGGCACCGCTATCACCGTGACGCTGGACGGAAAGCGACCGCTGATCGGCGAAGTCCAGGCATTGCTGGCGACGCCGAACGGCGGCTCGCCGCGGCGCGCCGTCAGCGGCATCGATCACGCGCGGGCGGCGATGATCACCGCCGTGCTGGAAAAGCACGCCAGGCTGACCGTCGCGGTCAACGACATCTACCTGTCCACCGTGGGCGGCATGCGGTTGACCGATCCGTCATCGGACCTTGCCGTTGCGCTCGCGCTGGCCTCGGCATACGCGAATCTGCCGCTGCCCACCACGGCGGTGATGATCGGTGAGGTGGGCCTGGCGGGCGACCTGCGGCGGGTCAGCGGCATGGAACGGCGGCTGAGCGAAGCCGCGCGCCAGGGGTTCAACATCGCGCTGATCCCGCCTGGTTGCGACACCCGATCCGACCTAGTCCCGCCGGGCATGCGCGCGCTCACTGCACCTAACATCGTCGCGGCGCTGGAGCACATGATCGACATCGCCGACCACCGCGGCACTACGCCCCCCGGGCGGCAACGGCGAGATATTGCCCACGGCGCGCCAACGCGTAGCAGAATGACACGCTGTGAGTCGTCCGACCCTGCGTGAGACTATCGCCCGCCTGGCGCCGGGCACCGGGCTCCGGGACGGCTTGGAGCGCATCCTGCGCGGCAGTACCGGTGCGCTGATCGTGCTCGGCAACGACGAGAACGTCGAGGCCATCTGCGACGGCGGCTTCGTTCTCGATGTCCGGTACGCGCCGACACGGCTGCGCGAGCTCGCGAAGATGGATGGCGCCGTCGTGCTGTCGACCGACGGCAGCCGCATCGTGCGGGCCAACGTGCAGTTGGTCCCCGATCCGTCCATACCTACCGACGAATCGGGAACCCGCCACCGCTCGGCGGAACGGACTGCGATCCAGACCGGTTACCCGGTGATCTCGGTCAGCTACTCGATGAACATCGTCACCGTCTACGTGGGCGGGGAGCGCCACGTGGTGGCAGACTCGGCGACCATCCTGTCGCGGGCCAACCAGGCCATCGCGACCCTGGAACGGTACAAGACCAGGCTTGACGAGGTCAGTAGGCAACTGTCGCGAGCCGAGATCGAGGACTTCGTCACGCTGCGCGACGTGATGACGGTGGTACAGCGGCTGGAATTGGTCCGGCGGATCGGCCTGGTGATCGACTACGACTGTGTCGAACTCGGCACCGACGGGCGTCAGCTGCGGCTGCAGCTCGAGGAGCTGTTGGGCGGCAACGACATCGCCCGGGAATTGATCGTGCGTGACTATCACGCCAGCCCCGAGCCATTATCCGAAGCGCAAATGACCGCCACCCTTGACGAGCTGGACGCCCTGTCGGACACCGAACTGCTCGATTTCACTTCGCTGGCAAAGGTTTTCGGGTATCCGACGACCACGGAGGCACAGGACTCGGCGTTGAGCCCGCGTGGCTACCGCGCGATGGCCGGTATCCCGCGGCTGCAGTTCGCCCATGTGGATCTGTTGGTCCGGACATTCGGGACGCTGCAGGGCCTGCTGGCCGCCAGCGCTAGCGACCTGGAATCGGTCGAAGGCATCGGCGCGATGTGGGCCCGCCACGTCCGGGAGGGGTTATCGCAACTGGCGGAGTCGACAATCTCCGACCCGCTGACCTGACTCGGTTACCCCGCAGGAGAGGGAGCAACCCCCGGCGGGGCCTCCGGCGGCGGGGCGAGCGCTGGCTGACCTGGCGCGGGCACCGGCCCCGGCGGCGGCGGCGGCGGATTCAGGATGAACGGAACCGCAAGCGAGCGCAGATTGCCCAGCTGTACGACGAGGTTGTAGGTGCCCGGCCCGATCGCCGGCCGCGGCAGCGGGCAGTGCGGGGCCGACCCCATCCCAGTCCAGGTGACCGCGGTCGTGACCTGTTCGCCCGGCGTGAAGGTCTTGACCAGGGTCTCGTTGGAGGGCGCGCAGTCCAGGTTGGACCACAGCCGCTTGTTGTCCAGCGAGTAGACGTAGGCCGCCAGCACCGCGGCTCCGACATCACGCTTGCAGGACACCAGCCCGATGTTGGTGACGACCATGGTGAACTTCGGCTGGTCACCGATGAAGTACTGGGGCGCGTTGGTCAGGCCCTTGACGGCCAGCGTCGAATCGGGACAGTCGTCGCCCTCCTTCAGCACCGGCGGCGGCTGCACGGCGGCGGTGGGCGTGGGGGACTCCGGGTTTTGCCCCTGCGGTGGCGCCACCGGGGTAACCCCTTCCTGCCCCGCTGGGGGAGCAGGTGCCTGAGGAGCG
>DATIOT010000062.1:0-2511 GCA_035472875.1 Mycobacterium sp. | reverse complement strand
AGTTGCACCGCCCGCGGCCGGCCGACGTCGCGCAGCGCGTCCAGGGCGGAGCGCACCGAGCGGCCGGAGTAGAGGACGTCGTCGACGAGGATCACCAGCGCGTCGTCGATGCCGCCGGCCGGGATCGACGTGGCCTCCAGCGGGCGGGGCGGCTTTTGCCTCAGGTCGTCGCGGTACAGGGTGATGTCCAGCCCGCCGTGGGCGACCTCGACACCGCTGTATTCGCCGATGTTGGTGGCCAGGCGCTGGGCCAGGATCACACCGCGGGTCGGGATACCGAGCAGCACCACCCGCGGCGCGTCGGGACCGTCCAGCGCGGTCTTTTCGATGATCTGGTGCGCAATGCGCGAAATGGTGCGACCGACGTCGGCCGCAGACATCAATTCCCTGCCGGTGGCGGCATCCCCCGCGGCACCCATGCGAGACATGGTTTTTTCCCAGACCTCCTTCTCCGCCTCTCTGGACGGATCGTTAAAGGATGTCGACTGCCCGGCAGCGTAGCATTCCGCGCTACGCTGGCGAAAATGACAGGCTCGACATCCCCTTCAGAATCCTCTGGTTTTCCGGTTCTTGATTTCGACGCCCTTTACCGCGGTGAAAGCCCGGCCGAAGGCTTCCCCGCCGTGACCACACCACCATGGGACACCAAGGCGCCCAAGGAGAATGTCATCGCGTGGCAGGAGGGCGACTGGGTCCACGGTGACGTACTCGACATCGGCTGCGGGCTCGGCGACAACGCCATCTACCTGGCCAAAAACGGACACAACGTCACCGGACTGGACATCTCGCCGACCGCGCTGATCACCGCCGAGCGGCGCGCCAAGGACGCCGGAGTCAACGTGAAGTTCGCGGTAACCGACTCCACCAAGCTCGAGGGCTACACCGAGGCATTCGACACCGTCGTCGACAGCGGCATGTTCCACTGCCTGGACGACGACGGCAAGCGCAGCTATGCGGCCGCGGCACATCGGGCCACCAGGCCGGGCGCCACGCTGTTGATCAGTTGCTTCTCCGACGCCAACCCGGCGGACGAGGAGTGGCTGCGGCCTGCGGTGTCCGAGCAGACGCTGCGCGACGTGCTCGGCGGTGCCGGCTGGGACATCGAAAGGTTGGAATCCGCCACGGTGCGTCGCGAACTGGACGGCAACCAAGTCGAAATGGCGTTCTGGTACGTCCGCGCGCAGCGGCGCTAGCTGAACTCGGTCACCAGGTCCGCCTGGGGCATTCCAGCCCGGCGGCTAACGTGAACCGGGTGAATCTCGACGGCAATCAGGCTTCCATCCGGGAGGTCTGCGACGCCGGCCTACTCACCGGTGCGGTGACGGTGGTCTGGCAGCGTGGAGAAGTGCTCCAGCTCAACGAGATCGGCTACCGGGACGTCGACGCGGGCCTGCCGATGCAAAGAGACACCCTGTTTCGAATCGCGTCGATGACCAAGCCGGTCACGGTGGCGGCGGTCATGAGCCTGGTCGACGAGGGCAAGCTGGCGCTGAAAGATCCGATCGTGCGCTGGGCGCCGGAGTTCGCCGGCGTGCAGGTGCTGGACGACTCGCACGGTGCGCTGGACCGGACCCATCCGGCGCGCCGCGCCATCGTGATCGAGGATCTGCTCAACCACACCGGCGGCCTGGCGTACGGATTCTCGGTGTCCGGGCCGATCTCTCGGGCCTATGTCCGGCTGCCGTTCAATCAGGGCCCGGACGCCTGGCTGACCGAGCTGGCCAAGCTGCCGCTGGTGCATCAACCCGGCGACCGAGTCACCTACAGCCACGCCATAGATCTACTCGGCGTCATCGCTTCCCGCGTCGAGGACAAGCCGTTTTACCAGGTTCTCGACGAACGGATACTGGGCCCGGCCGGAATGACCGACACCGGATTCTTCGTTTCCGCCGAAGCGCGGGGACGCGCCGCGACCATGTACCGGCTGGACGAGGAGAACCGGCTGCACCACGACGTGATGGGGCCGCCGAACATCAAGCCACCCTCGTTCTGCAACGCCGGCGGCGGGTTGTGGTCGACTGCCGACGACTACCTGCGCTTCGTGCGGATGCTGCTCGGCGACGGGACGGTCGACGGCGTGCGCGTCTTGTCCACCGAATCGGCGCGCCTCATGCGGACCGACCGGCTCACCGACGAACAGAAGCGACATAACTTCCTCGGCGCGCCGTACTGGGTCGGCCGCGGGTTCGGGTTGAACTTGTCGGTGGTGACGGATCCGGCGAAGTCCGCCCCGCTGTTCGGCCCGGGCGGGCTGGGAACGTTCAGTTGGCCCGGCGCGTACGGGACGTGGTGGCAGGCGGACCCGACCGCGGACTTGATCCTGCTGTATCTGATTCAGAATTTGCCGGATTTCACCGTGGACGCGGCCACGGCCGTCGCGGGTAACACGTCGCTGGCAAAACTCCGCACGGCACAACCGAAGTTCGTCCGCCGCACCTATCGTGCGCTCGGCCTCTAGCGGACCCACGAAATGGTCGATTATCCACCTGACCGCATCGCCGGGCCGCGGCT
>DATIOT010000061.1:0-7570 GCA_035472875.1 Mycobacterium sp. | reverse complement strand
GCCGTAGACCCGGCGGCCTGCCAAATACGTTGCGCGCACGTCGAGGTCGGCGATCTGCTCCGGCGGCACCGTCCGCGGATCGGCCGACAGCACCACCATGTCGGCGTACTTGCCGACCTCCAGCGACCCGATCACGTCGTCGGCGAACAACTGCCAGGCGGCGTCGATCGTCTGCGCCCGGATCGCCTGCTCGACGGTCAGCCGCTCTTCGGGTGCCAGCACGCGACCGCTGGGCGCCACCCGGGTCGCAGCAACACTGATATTGCGCAGCGGCTCTTCCGGTGTGACCGGCGGATCGTTGTGCAGCGAGATGCGCATGCCGGTGGCCACCGCGGATCCTGCTGGCATCCAACGGGATCCGCGCTCCGGTCCGAACAGACCATCGACGATGACGTCGCCCCAGTAGTGGATCTGGTCGACAAAGATGCTGCAGGTGACGCCGAGGGCAGCGGCTCGCTGGAGTTGCTCGGGCCGGATCGCGCCGACGTGCTCGAGGCGTAACCGGTGGTCGTCGCGAGGATTGCGCTGCAGTGCTTCTTCGTAGACATCCAGGATGGTGTCGACGCCGGCGTCGCCCTGCACATGGCAGGCCATCGGCCAGCCGAGCGGAAAGTAGGCGCCGACGATTTCGGTCAGCTGTTCACGCGTGTAGTTGGCGTGTCCGCAGGAACCGGGCTGCACACCGATGGTGCGAGTGGCGGCGGTGTCCAGGTACGGAAAAGACAGCGCGATATTGCCGACCCATGGCGAGCCGTCGACCCAGATCTTGATGCCGACCTGGCGCAGCATGTCGTCACCCTCGCCCGGTGTGGCGTCGGTCGACATCTGCGGATTAGAGATCTCGTAGGTGCGCAGCCGGACCGTCAGCTCGCCACGCAACTGCTCGACGAGTGGCCGAAACGTCGGGTCGAACGCCATCTCCGAGCAGGTGGTCAGTCCCGCACGATTGAGCCGGGCGCACTCCGCGCGCAGCATCGCCGGGTGGTCGCTTGCCTCGATGGCCCCGCCCAGCAGCGGAAACACCGCGCCGGTCTCCTCGGCGGTGCCGTCGAGTTCACCGTTGGCGTCGCGGCCGAACTTAGCGCCCTTGGGGTCCGGAGTGTCGCGGCTCAGGCCATTGAGCTGAGCGGCGTGCGAGTTGAAAAAGGCCTTGTGTCCGGAGTTGTGGATGATCACCAGCGGCCCGTCCGGCGCGATCTCGTCGAGCCAGGTCAGCGTTGGCTCCGGAAGTCCGGGCTGCAGCAGTGGATCCCAACCGTTCAGGTAAGCCCCGGCTGATCCCCTTGCGGCGATCTCGCGCCGGACCGCGGCCACGACGTCATCCGCATTGCGCAGGGTGACCGGCCGTATGTCTACGATCCGATCGGACAGCGCGATGGCCTCCATCAACGGATGGCCATGCGCCTCGACAAATCCCGGCATGACGCAGCCGTCACCGACATCGATGGTTTGGGTGTCGGCGCCAATGAGCCCGGCGACGTCAGACCTGGTGCCGACGGCGATGATCCGGCCGTCTGCGACGGCGAGCGCCTCGGCTGTGGGCCGCGCGTGGTCGACCGTCAATACAGTTCCGGTGATGATGACGTCTGCCCCAGCCATGGGCAGGAATCCTAGTGATGCTTGCCGCCCCCGAGGGCGCGGCCGACCCGAATTGCAACACGTTCTAGTCTTGCCACATGAGTGACGAGCTGCTGCGCAATCCGACCCACAACGGCCACCTGCTGGTGGGCGCGCTCAAGCGCCATAAGAACCGGCCGGTGCTGTTCCTCGGCGACACCACGCTGACCGGTGGTCAGCTCGCCGAACGGATCAGCCAGTACACCCAGGCCTTCGATGCTCTGGGTGCCGGCACCGGCGTGACGGTCGGCCTGCTCTCGCTCAACCGCCCAGAGGTCCTGATGATCCTCGGCGCCAGCCAAACCCAGGGCTACCGGCGCACCGCCCTGCACCCGCTCGGCTCGCTGGACGACCACGCCTACGTGCTCTCCGACGCCGGTGCCAGTTCACTGATCATCGACCCCAACCCGATGTTCGTCGAGCGCGCACTGGGGCTGCTGGAAAAGGTCGACTCGCTCGAGCAGATCCTGACCATCGGCCCGGTACCGGACGCTTTGAAAGATGTGGCTGTCGATCTGTCGGCGGAGGCGGCCAAGTACGAGCCGAAGCCGCTGGTTGTCGCGGACCTGCTGCCGAACCATATCGGCGGCCTGACTTACACCGGTGGCACCACGGGCAAGCCCAAGGGCGTGATAGGCACCACCGGGAACATCGCCACCATGACGTCGATCCAGCTCGCGGAATGGGAATGGCCCGAGCACCCGCGGTTCTTGATGTGCACGCCGCTGTCGCATGCCGGCGCGGCGTTTTTCACGCCGACGGTTGTCAAGGGCGGCGAGATGGTTGTCCTGGCCAAGTTCGACCCGGCTGAGGTGCTGAGAGTTATTGAAGAACAACGCATTACGGCCACCATGCTGGTGCCGTCGATGCTGTACGCGCTGATGGATCACCCGGATTCGCACACTCGGGACCTGTCGTCGCTGGAGACCGTCTACTACGGCGCTTCGGCCATCAACCCGGTGCGGCTGGCCGAGGCGATCCGGCGCTTCGGGCCGATCTTCGCCCAGTACTACGGGCAATCCGAGGCGCCGATGGTGATCACCTACCTGGCCAAAGGTGACCACGACGACAAGCGGCTGACATCGTGTGGACGTCCAACGCTTTTCGCGCGGGTCGCGCTGCTGGGCGAGGACGGCAAGCCGGTCGCGCCGGGCGAGCCGGGCGAAATCTGTGTCTGCGGACCGTTGTTGGCCGGTGGCTATTGGAATCTGCCGGAGGCGACGGCCGAGACGTTCAAGGACGGCTGGCTGCACACCGGCGATATGGCCCGTGAGGACGAGGACGGCTTCTATTACATCGTCGACCGGGTCAAGGACATGATCGTCACCGGCGGCTTCAACGTGTTTCCCCGCGAGGTCGAGGACGTCGTCGCCGAGCATGCCGAGGTGGCGCAGGTTTGTGTCGTGGGAGCACCGGACGAGAAGTGGGGGGAGGCCGTCACCGCGGTGGTGGTGCTGCGCGTACACGCGGCCCGCGATGACGCCGCGATCGAAACCATGACCGCCGAGATCCAGGCTGCGGTCAAGGAACGCAAGGGCTCAGTGCAGTCGCCCAAGCGGGTGGTGGTCGTCGACGAGCTGCCGTTGACCGGGCTGGGCAAGCCGGACAAGAAGGCCGTCCGGGCACAGTTCTGGGAAGGCGCCGGCCGCGCCGTCGGCTGAGTCTTTCGTGCGCCGAGCGTGACGCTGCAGTCACGTTCGCGGCCCAGCGTGACTGTGGTGTCACGTTCGAGCGGCAACGACGCCGGTCACCAGCAGGTCGAGCAGGCGGCCCGTCTGGTCGGGTGAATCGCTGGCCAAAAAGATGCCGAGCAGGCTCGACACCACATCGTCGGCCCGCACGTCCGGGCGCAGGCTGCCGTCGTCGGCGCCGGCCCGCAACAGCATGTCGACCGCGCCGACGATGCTCGCGCGCGTCTGACTGTGCTCGACGGCCCCGGACTCGACCATCGCTCGCAACGACTCGGCCATCCCGCGCTTGGCGGCGACAAAGCTCGCATAGCGATCCATCCAGCGCCGCAGGGCGGCTTTCGGCGGGTGCCGCTCGAGCAGCTGTCCCGCCGCCGCGGCCACCTCGGCGAGCTCGGCACGGTAGACGGCCTCGACGAGCACGTCCCGGCTGGGAAAGTGCCGATAGAGCGTGCCGATCCCGACGCCGGCTTCCCGAGCGATCGACTCGAGCGACACCGGTCGCCCGTCGGCAGCACCGAACGCCGCGGCCGCCGCCTCGAGCAGTCTTTCGCGATTGCGACGCGCGTCCGAGCGGATGCTTTCGGCCAAAGCGGAGGATCCTCCGTTTCTGCTACGCTGGAACAAGCGGAGGGTCCTCCGCATCTCTCAAGTGTGTCACGAGGGGAGCACCATGACAGACAAAACCCACCCCGGCGGTATCAGCAGCATCGGCACGGCGACGGTTGCCCGCGTCGGCTACGGCGCGATGCAACTCGGTGAGGGGCCATCGCCGGACGACGCCGCCGCGGTGCTGCGTCGCGCCGTCGAGCTCGGGGTCAATCACATCGACACGGCATCCTTTTACGCCGGCGGTGAGGTCAACCGTCACATCCGCCGGGCGTTGGCGCCCTACCGTGACGACCTCGTCATCGTCAGCAAGGTCGGCGCCGCACACGCCACCGGCGGGCCGATGCCCCTGACCGCCGCGCAAAGACCCGCCGAACTGCGCGCCGCGGTCGAAGACGATCTGCGTCAACTCGGCCTCGATCGCGTACCGGTGGTCAATCTGCGACGCCTCGACCTAGGGCCCGGCCTGCAGGCCAAGGGTGACCAGATAGTCGACCTCGACGACCAACTGGCCGCGATGATCGCGCTGCGCGACGAGGGCAAGATCGGCGCGATCGGCATCAGCAGCGTGCCACTGGAAATGCTGCGTCGTGCGCTGCCCGCGGGAATCGTCTGCGTGCAGAACGCCTACAGCCTGCTCGACCGTTCACACGAAGAGATGCTCGGCTTCTGTACAGCCGCGGGCATCGCCTGGGTGCCGTTCTTTCCCCTCGGATCGTCGTTCCCGGGTTTTCCCAAGGTCGCCGACAACACGGTGGTGGCCGAAATCGCTGGCGAACTCGGCCTCACCCCAGCCCAGGTCGGGCTGGCGTGGCTGTTGGCCCATGCGCCGAACATGTTGCTGATTGCCGGCACGCGGTCGATCGCACACCTCGAGGAAAACATCGGCGCGGCGGACGTCGACCTGAGCGCCGATGCGATCGCACGGCTTGATGCCGTCAGCACGCCACAAGACAGCCCCCGGCACCACCATGGCATAGAACCCTTCCTGGAGGCCCCGAGGACCTGACTACTGTGGCAGGCATGGGTAAAGCTGACGGGCTCAAGCCGCCGTGGTGGCTCAAGCCGGCCAACAAAGTCTTCATCCAGATGTCGCGGCTTGGCCTCAGCTTCGGCGGTGAAAGCCCCGTAGTGTTGACCGTGCCAGGCCGCAAGTCCGGCACTCCCCGGTCGACGCCCGTTACGCCGATGACGGTGGACGGTAAGCGATACATCGTGGGCGGCTTCCCGGGTGCGGATTGGGTCCGAAACGTCCGTGCCGCAGGCGAAGTCACGCTGAGCCGTGGCCGCACGCATGAGCGTGTCCGGATGGTGGAGCTGTCCGCCGAAGAGGCCGGGCCACTGCTGCGGGTTTGGCCGACTGAGGTCCCCACTAGTGTCGGTTTCATGAAGCGGTCCGGGCTGGTCAATGACGGACGCCCCGAGGAGTTCGAGGCTCTGGCCGGGATCTGTCCGGTATTCCGTTTCGTCCCTGTACAGTGCCCGGAGTAGTCAAGCGGCGCGCGCTGCTGTTGGTGCCCCTGTTGGTGGCAGCGTGGGTGAGCATGCCCGCGGCGCGGTCATTCGCTGCGACCGGCTGCGCGCCGGGCGGAACCCCTCCCCCGGCCGACGTAGCCCAACGACAGGTCGGCGATCTCGACTGGGACGGCGGGCCGGACACGTTGTGGGTCGGGCAGTTTCGGGACGGCAACGGCCGCACCGACAGAGTCGTCGGTGTCACCACGGCGAGCGGCGCCAACTCCGGCGTTCAGGTCTCATCGGCAAGCCCAATGCCGTTTGCCGCCTTAGCCATCGACGCTCAGCAGGACGGCCAGCACCAGATCATCGTCAGCGACGGTCGCAGCGCGCACCTATACGTGTTCGCCGACTGTCGGATACAGACCGTCGTCGACAACCAGGGCGCGCCGTTCGTGTTCGACTTGCAGAATTTGCGCGACCACGGCACCGGGGTCGGCTGCAGTGATCTCGGCCCGCGGTCGGCCGGCCGCCACCTGGTTGGACTGCAGGCGTTGAATAACGGCCAGTGGATGATTCGGCGCACCGAGATCGACCTGAACCGCACGCTGGCGACCATCGGGGAGTCCGACACCGTGACGGCCACCTCCGCGCAGGACCCTGCGGTGACCTCCGCGCAGACGATCAGCTGCGGCGACCTCACCCTCAGCAAGGACGGAGTGCAAAAGCCGTGAGTGACAACCCATTTGATCCACAGGCATGGCGGCCCGTCGACGGATTCGGCGATCTGACCGATATCACCTACCACCGCCACGTCGAAGACGCGACGGTGCGGGTGGCATTTAACCGGCCCGAGGTGCGCAACGCGTTTCGGCCGCACACCGTCGACGAGTTGTACCGGGTGCTCGACCACGCCCGGATGTCCCCCGACGTGGGCGTGGTGCTGCTGACCGGCAACGGCCCCAGCCCGCGCGACGGCGGCTGGGCGTTTTGTTCCGGCGGCGATCAGCGCATCCGCGGCCGCTCCGGCTATCAATACGCCTCTGGCGAAACCGCCGACACCATCGACGTCGCCCGGGCCGGCCGGCTGCACATCCTCGAGGTGCAGCGGCTGATCCGGTTCATGCCCAAGGTGGTCATTTGCTTGGTCAACGGATGGGCGGCCGGCGGCGGGCACAGCCTGCATGTGGTCTGCGACCTCACCCTGGCCAGCCGTGAGCACGCCCGCTTCAAGCAGACCGACGCCGACGTCGGCAGCTTCGACGGCGGCTACGGCAGCGCGTATTTGGCCCGTCAGGTGGGCCAGAAGTTCGCCCGCGAGATCTTCTTCCTCGGCCGCCCGTACACCGCTGAGCAGATGCACCAGATGGGTGCGGTCAACGAGGTCGTCGAGCACGCCGAGCTGGAGAAGGTGGGAATCGAATGGGCGGCGGCGATCAACGCCAAATCACCGCAGGCGCAACGGATGCTGAAGTTCGCGTTCAATCTGCTGGATGACGGTCTGGTGGGTCAGCAGCTCTTCGCGGGTGAGGCCACCCGGCTGGCGTACATGACCGACGAGGCCGTCGAGGGCCGGGACGCGTTCCTGGAAAAGCGCACGCCCGACTGGAGTCCGTTCCCCCGCTACTTCTGAACGTCTCGGCGGCCGAACGTCAACGAAAGGAATCTCATGTCTACCCGCAGAGCTTTGGAGTTGTCATGAGCGGCCCCGGCCACCTCGACGATGCCGTGCGGCCTGCCGGAGTCCGGTCCCGCTTCCTCGACGTTTACGTAAGCGAATACGAGCGCACGGGCTTCCAGGGCGCGTTGCAGTGGTATCGAGTTCAAGTCGGCCGCCCCGATCTCGCCGAGTTGCAACTTTTCGCCGGCCGCAAGATTGACGTTCCGTCGATGTTCATCGCCGGCCGCAGCGACTGGGCCGTGTACCTCATCCCAGGGGCGTTCGAGTGCATGCCGTCGGTCTGCACGCGCCTGGAGAGCTGTCAGTTCGTCGATGACGCCGGGCATTGGCTCCAGCAGGAGAAGCCGGAAGCGGTGACCGACCTACTGGTGAAGTTCCTGCGGAGGTAAGCGTGACGCGCAGGGCAACGCGGGTGCCCCTCTAGACTCCGCACCTGTGAGTAAGAGCCCCCTTCGCCGGTTCGCCGACCAGCTCACGCTGGCCAGCATGCGACCGCCCATTTCCCCGCAGGTGCTGGTCA
>DATIOT010000060.1:0-2736 GCA_035472875.1 Mycobacterium sp. | reverse complement strand
CGCCGGCGAGTTGGTAGTTATCAGGGAGCTGGTAGAGGATGAATCGGTAGTGATGTGTGCCGCTGCCCGCCGGCGGGCAGGGACCGGCGTATGCGGTCTGGCCTTTGGAATTTGGCAGGACGCTTCCTCCGGCAGGAGTCTGACCGTCGCCGATGCTGCCGGAACCGGGGGAGATTCCGGCTACGATCCAATGCACATAAAGTCCGCCGACGGCGTCTGGATCGTCGACAACGAGTGCCGCCCCCGACGGCGCCGACCACGTTAACGGTGGCGCGATGTTTGCCCCCTTGCAGGTGTACTGCACTGGGATCTGCGCACCGTCGGCGAATGCGGGACTGGATATCGTCAAGGGCCCACCGGCAGGCGCTTCCGCGATGATCCGTCCGACCGTCGTCAGTTTCAGTGCGAGCGGCGCGGTCATTTGACTGCCGCCGTGGCTACCACAGCCGGCCAGCGTCACCACGAGTGTCAGGCCCGCGCCGACGGCCGATGCGATTCGGTGCTTCATCCTCGCCAGTGTTGATTCCATACAAGACAGTGTCGCTAACTGCAGTGTCAGAAGATAGCCGTTTGACGGCGCACCGCGCCCAATCACGCCCGGAATCCGCCGCGGTCACGAATGGGTGGCTACGTGCCGCCCTTCTTGACCTTCAGCACCCCCTTCCGCAGATCAGGAATCCGGGAACCGGCACGGTTGGGTCGACCGTGAGCTCGAAGCGTGCCCACGATTTTGACGACCTGGCGTGACTTGCTCGGGCGGCCCTGGTCGTCCCGCTCGAGGATTTCGACCTTTTGATGAGCCGAGGACCACTTTGGCAACGATTCGAGGTCATGCAACACGTCCATGATCTCGTCGGGCGTCGCCTCGATGACCACTTCACGGGACTCGGTGACAGCCATGGGAGGAAACAAAGCCACAGCCGCAGTTGCCGAAACCATCGTTCTGGGCGGTCTCTGCAAATGCGGCCGAACGACTTACGGCACCAGCACGACCTTGCCGATGTTTTCCCGCGCCGCCAGGATCCGGTGTGCCTTTGGCGCTTCGGCGAACGGAACGGCGGCATGAACGATCGGGGAAACGGTGCCGTCGTCGAACGCCTTTTTCAGCGGAGTGATCCAGGGCTCGAGGGTGCCCCGGTCGTCCCACAGCCGCAGCATGTTCAGACCAATGACAGCCTTCGACTCCGAGAGTTGGTCGAGCAGGTTGAAGCCACGCAGCATCGACAGTGCATGTGGAGCCGCCCTGCGCAGCGAGCGCTTTTCGCCCTGCTGCATCGCCGAAACTCCGTAGCCGACAAGCCTTCCGCCAGGGCGCAACAGGTCATAGGACCGCCGCAGCGATGTTCCGCCGAGGGCGTCGAGGACCAGATCGTAAGGGCCGAGGCCCTTCCACCAGCCGTCGCGGCGGTAGTCAATCGCGCGGTCCACACCCAACTCGGCGAGCTTCTCGTGTTTTGCGGGCGATGCGGTGCCGTGCACTTCGGCCCCGGCGGCCTTCGCGAATTGGATGGCCGCGATACCGACGCCGCCGGCCGCGGCGTGAACCAGCACCCGCTCGCCGGCGCGCAGGGACCCATAGCCGTGCAGCGCCGCCCATGCGGTTGTGTAGTTTACGGGGACCGCAGCGCCTTGTTCGAAGCTCAGTGCATCGGGTAGCGCCACGGAGTCGGTGGCCGCAACGTTGACGACTTCGGCGTAGCCGCCGAATCGTGTTCCGGCCAGCACCCGTTCGCCGACGCGGTTCGGGTCGACACCATCGCCGACAGCCTCTACGGTCCCGGCGACTTCGTAGCCAACCACCGCGGGAAGTTTCGGCGCGTCTGGATACATGCCGACGCGGGCGAGGTGGTCGGCGAAGTTCACCCCGGCGGCGCGCACGGCGATTCGCAGCTGGCCTGGGCCCGGCGGGGGTGGGTCCGGCCGCTGCTGCACCTGCAAGACCGATGGGTCGCCATGCTTGGTTATGACAACTGCGCGCATCGTGTTGCCTCCTCGTCGGGGCTCGTCGGGATGTTGCGAGCGGACTTAGGCCTGTACAACGGATTCTGCTAGTCGGGGGAGAACGACATCGCGCCACCCGGGGCCGATGCGGTTGAAAGCTTCGGCCATCCGCTTGTCGTCCAGGTCAAAGCCGCTGTGCTCCAAGAACACCCGGGTACCAGTGCCTTCCGCCTCAAGGCGCCAGGTGAGGGTCCATGCTTGGGTGAAGGTGTAGACGAAGCGGTGCGGTGGATCGACCTCGAGCACCTTGCAGGGTTGCTTGCCATAGCCCGGCATGTCGAGGGTGAATTGGTGGCCGACGACCGCAGCCACCTGGCCCTCGGCCCACCAGAGTCGTATCAGCTCAGGTTCGGTCAGCAACCGCCACACCTTGGCCGGTGGCGCCGCCACGAATTGGTCCACGCGGATGGTCGCAGGCGTCGACGTCTCAGTCATTCCAGCTCCTCTGCTGCCTCGGCGAGCACGGCCAGCCGTCCACGCCAGAACTTCTCGAATGGATGCAACCACTCACCGAGCTCAGCCAGTGGTTCTGCGGTCAGGCGGTAGATACGACGGCGACCCTGCGGCTCGTCGGCCACCAGCCCGGCTTCACGCAGCACCTTGAGGTGCTCGGCGACGGCGGGACGACTGAGCTCGAACCGGTCGCTGAGTTCCCCCGCGGACAGTTGCTGTCGGGTGAGGATCTCCAGCAATTCCCGCCGCACCGGATTCGCCAGAGCGAGAAAGATCCGGTCA
>DATIOT010000059.1:0-1801 GCA_035472875.1 Mycobacterium sp. | reverse complement strand
TGCGCCAGTCGCGCCAAGGTTTTGAGTGGCTGGGCTAGTGGCGCCATTCGGCATCTGCCACCAGGTGACTCGCGGGAAGCCGCGGCTGTCGACGATGACGCCTAGCGAATTGACCGCCCGTTGCAGTGTGCGTTCGCGGATCCCAACCTTGGCCGCCTCAGCTTTAGCTGTCTTAGAGGCCGCCGCACCTTGCTCGGTCAGATAGTCGCGTAGCCATCGTTCCGCTTCGGACTTCGCGTCGTCGTCGGCGTCGGCTGGCTCTGATAGCAGGGTGCGCGCGGTGTGAGTGGTTTCGCCTTCCCACTGCACTCGGGCGACGCCGTAATCGCCGGCGCCAACGAGCCGGTACATCAGCGACTCAGGGGGCGGTCCGAGATTGGACTTCACCGACGCCAGCACGCGGCGCTCCGGGTCGTCTGGGTCAGGCGCGACCAGTAATCCAGCGCGGGCGGCGCCGACGATGCCGATCGAGCCGCCACCGCGATATAGAGGGTCGCGTCCACTTGCTTTGTTCAGATGCCGCAGCAGGAGCACGGTGCAACTGGTGCGGTCGGCTAGGGCCGCCAGCCTGGATAGCACCCGCCGAATGTCTTGATCCTTATGCGAATCGGTGCCGACAGGCAGATAGGCCATCACGACATCAATCACCAGCAGCCGGGCACCTGTTCGGTTGACCGCCTCGTCGAGGGCGGCGATGTCGGCCAAGGTCGGCGGGCGTAACGTGCGCTCGCCGTGCTCATCGAGGAGGGGCACGCCTTCGACGGCGTGGACCTTCGTCACGTCAGCGCCAGCAGCGTCGAACCGGGGCCGCACCGTATCGGCCAGGCCATCCTCGGCCGACATGATCAGCACCGCGCCGGGGTGTTCGCAGACCGAACCATCAGGCCATGTCCCGCCAGTGGTTACCCTCGCCCCCATATCGACGGCGAGCGTCGACTTCCCCAAACCGGGGTCGCCGTCGAGGGTCACCAGCTTGCCGAGAGGAATGCGTCCGTTCCACAGCCACGACACGCGCTCAGGCTGGACGTCGGCCAGCCGGGTCAACGCCACCGCCGAAAACGTGGACTCGTCGGTGTTCATCCGGCGAGCTGCCAGCGGTCGGCGATCAGCTCGGCGGCTTGGCGGGCGTGTTCGCCGCGGTTCCACATCACCCGGAGTCCGTCGCGGTTGGGTGCTGGTAGCAGTCCGTGTCCGAGTAAATGCCGTGCGGCCTCGGGGTAGCCGCGCTCGCCAGGCGGCGCGTAGTACCAAGGGTCAGCGCGGCCGGTTTCCAGCACATGCAGCCGCCACGATGCCGCACGGCGACGACGCAGCTGGACCGATACGGGCTCGTTGTTATATTGGACGGTATCTGCTGCTGTAGAGGCCCCCTCGTTGCCCGCGGGGGGCTTTCTCGTTCCGGCTCTTCCGGTGGGCCGTTCATGCTGCCCCCAACGGTTGAAGCAGCTGCAGGACGCTGTCGCGATCGATGCGGCTCCCGCTCGGTGCGCTAACACCGAGGTCGACGGGGGCCGCTTCGCTGCTGTGGTTGTTCATTAGGCGGCGTCACCGCCGATTCGGTTGTCCGCCAGGAACTTCAGAACATCTGCTCTGAGATACCTGACTCTGCCGCCGATCTTCACGTGCGGAATGCCACGACGCCGATAGCGGTCTTGGGCCAGCGCATCGACCGTCGTCTGAACTACCTCGGCGACCTGCGCTGCGGTTGCAATCGAAGGGAGATCCTCCGGTGTGAGAACATCCGCCACCGCGCCCATCCTTTCCTTTCTGATGGATGGTCCATCAGAACTCACCATTTTGA
>DATIOT010000058.1:0-5909 GCA_035472875.1 Mycobacterium sp. | reverse complement strand
GCACATGATTCCTGTCGTGATCGTGGCGGTCGTGGGCTACCCTGCCGGACTGCTGCCGCAACCGACCGAAGGTACGGCGAACTGGTGGCTCGCAAGGCTGCTATGGGTTGTCATCCTCAGCCTTGTGACAGCGGTCGAGATGGTGCTGCTGTGGTGGGGACGGCGCCTTTTCGCCGCCCCGCTTCCGACGTTCGGTATACCCCTTCCCGATCGTTGGGGCGAACCAGTAATGCTGACCGGTGCCGCCATGGCGGCATATGGCCTGGCGTTCGTCTCCGCGGAAGGCTTCGCTCCAGACGGGCACTTTCCGTGGGTGACCGCGCTGATCTTTGCCGTCGGGGTGATCCTGGTCGCGCTTCGACCCACGGTCGCATCAGCGAGAGAGAGTCTGCAGCGGTTCGGGAGCGCCTAGCCGTGGGCTCGGAGCACGTGGTTGGCCGGGTTGTCGGCGGGAAATGCACCGGACCCGAACGGAGCTTGCATTACGCAAACCGTTCTGCTGCAAGTTCTTTCGCTATACAGTCCTGCGTGGTTCCCAACCCTGTAGGCGGAAAGGGTCACCGAGTGTGAGCCAAAACACCCTGACGCAAGTTGCCTCGCGGCTGTGGTTAGCCTAACCTAACGCCAATTGGATAGAAAGGCTTACTGTGACGGTTACGTTGCCGATTGATCCGCACGCCGATGCTTCCCGGCGCGCCTGGCTGCCGTGCCCAAATTGCGACTGGGGCCGCACCGCTTGTCTGGAGTGCCACAGTAATCGCAACTGCGGTTCACATTGGCAGTATTTGTTGAGTAATCAGGCGACGCACGTCAACCTGCAATGCCCAGGGTGCGCGACGTTGTGGTCAATCGACACGCGAAATCGCTGATGGCTCAGTGATTTAAGTCTCGGCGAAAGTATCGTCGGGCAGCTGGCGTTGGCAGACGGCGTGTGCCTCGTCGGCACTGAGCCCGAACAGTCGCAGCACGTTTTCGGTGACTGTGTCGGCGGCCCGTGCGTCGTCGCGCTCCGGGTCGTCACGCAATAGTTGTCCGAGTCCTAGCAGCGCACCGCCGGCCATGGCGAGGGCAAGTTCCGGGTCGTCGATGTGGAACCTCCCGGCGTCGACGCCGGCCTTGATATCGCGCAGGGCGCGAGGAGCCAAGCCCCGTTCCGACGACAACAGCGCGGGCCCGTTGGCCAGCAGGATCTCACTTTCCTGTGGGCGCTCACGGAACAGCCTGCCAGTCAGCCGGAAACTGGTGGCAAACGTTTCGGCAGGGTCGTCGATCGACTCGGTGAGCCGGTCCAACATCGCTCCGTGGGCGTCGAGTACGTCGGCGACCGCGGCCTCGAACAACTGCTCCTTGCTGTCGAAGTGGTTGTAGAAGGAACCCATCCCGACGTCGGCGGCCTGGGTGATCTCCAAGACCGGCACATTGACCTTTCCCTCGGCGATCAACCGTTGCGCGGCCTTGACCAGCGCCGCTCTGGTGCGCTGCTTACGCCGCTCCAGGCGGTTGGGCGGTTCGGAATCGTCAGGCATCGCGCTCACCTCTAGAAGTATGCATCACTTTTGAGGATTTCGTCAGAAACCTTGACTGAACGTTGACTCGTATGTGACGATTTCGTCAGTTAACTTGGAGATGGTCAATGGCACAAACGAAAAGCACCCACCGCGACCTGCACAGTGGACAGGGCGCCTTACCCGGCGAACACCCCGGTCGCTCGCGGAATCCGGTGATCAAAATCGCCGACATCGCCTGGCTGGAGTTCGAGAAGCCGAACCTGACGGGCGCCGAGGCGTTCGCGCGGGCCTTCGGCTTCCAGGCCGTACAGCACGGTCCCGATGAGGTTCAGTTGCGCGGCACCCAGGCGGGCGGACCGTGTGTGATCGTGCGCCGCGGGCAGCGGACGCGATTCACCGGCGCAGCGTTTCGGGCCTGTGACGAGGCCGACGTGCTGCGGCTGGCCGACAAATCCGGCGTCCCCGCGCGGCCGCTGCCGGAGACCATCGGCGGCTTGTCGGTCGACCTCATCGACCCCAGCGGCATGCCGGTGCGCGTCGTCGCCGGCATGCACGAACTGCCGGAGCTTCCGGGCCAAGAGCCGCATGTTTTCAACTTCGGACACGACGTGCAGCGCACCAACGCCGGGCAGCGTCCCCCGCGTGTGCCTGCGCGGGTGCAGCGTCTGGGCCACCTGGTGGTGCAGTCGACCAAGTACGTTGAGACGCTGAACTGGTATCTGGACACCCTGGGGATGATCGTCAGCGACTTCCTGTTCTTTCCCGGCCAGCGCGAACGGGGGCCGACCATGAGCTTCATCCGCTGCGATCGAGGATCGACACCGGCTGATCACCACACGCTGGCGCTAGCCTTGGGCCCGGCTAACCGCTACGTGCACTCGGCGTATCAGGTCAGCGATCTCGATGCCCTGGCCGCCGGCGGCGAATACCTCAGGGAGTGCGGCTATTTCCGGTCCTGGGGAGTCGGCAGGCACATCCAGGGCAGTCAGATCTTCGACTACTGGCGCGATCCCGACGGCTTCCTGGTGGAGCACTTCGCCGACGGCGACCTGTTCGACAACACCCTTGAACCCGGCTGGGCGCCCTTCACTGCGTCCGGATTGGCCCAGTGGGGGCCGCCGGCGACCAGAGACTTCCTCGGGACCGGCCTGAAATCAGCTCGCCACGAACTGGTTTCGATGATCACCGCGCTTCGCGCCAGCAACGAGTTCGATATCAGCCGCCTCATCGGCCTTCTGAAAGTACCCACCTCATGACCGTTTCCGTACTGCACACCGCCGACGCCTGGTGGCGCAAAACTGCAAACGGCGCCGCGAAGATCAACACCGCCGCGACGACGACCGGTCAGCTGCTGGCCGATCACGCCGCGATCAAGGCTGCCGCCGGCAGCACGGACACCGTCGCCATCGACCGCCTGAAGTTGATCTCGCCGGTGACCAGGCCGTGCCGAGTGGTGGCCCAGATGACCAACTTTGCGTCGCATGTCAAGGACGCGGGCATGGATCCGGCGTCGGTTCCGCTGACGTTCTTCCGCAAGGCGTCGGCGTCGATCAACGGTCCGTTCGACGACATCGTCAAACCGCCACACGTCAAGCTGCTCGACTACGAGGTAGAGATCGGGCTGGTGATCGGGTGTGCAATCCCGGTCGGTACAAGCATTTCCGACGCCGACCTTGCCGAGTTCATCGCCGGATTGGTCGTCACCAACGATGTTTCCGCTCGTGACATCCAGCTTCCGCAGACCCAGTTCTACGAGGCCAAGTCCTATCCGACGTTCACACCGGTCGGCCCGGAGCTGGTATTGCTGACGTCCGATGAGCTCAAGCGGTTCGGCGATCTGCGGCTGCGGCTGAGCGTTAGTGGCGAGGAGCGGCAGAACGCGCTGGTCGACGGGGACATGCTGTACCGGCCACTGCAGGCGCTGCAGTCACTCACCCAATTCCAGGAGCTCGCCGCGGGTGACCTGATACTCACCGGAACCCCGGTCGGCACCGCGCTGAGCGCCCCGCCCAAGCCGGTAGCGATCATCGGAAACCTCTTGCCGCCGGCAATCAAGTGGAAGGCGTTCTTCAAACGTCAGGCGGGCAATCGGAAGTATCTGCAGCACGGCGACGTCGTGGAGGCCTCGGTTGCCACCGACGATGGGGCCATCGATCTTGGAATTCAGCGCACCGCAGTCCGATTCGCTTGAGTACCAATCAGCACGTTCCCGTCATCATCGTCGGCGCCGGGCCGACCGGCATCACCGCCGCCACCCTTTTGGCACAGTACGGCGTGGACTGCCTCATCCTGGACCGCTGGCCCGGTGTGTACCCGCAGCCACGTGCCGTGCACCTGGACGACGAGATCTACCGCGTCATCGCCCGTCTCGGCATCGCCGATGAGTTCGCGGCGATTTCGCGGCCCACACTGGGTTTGCGGCTGCTCGACAACCGCTCCAACGTACTCGCCGAGTTCAACCGCGACACCTCCCGCAGCCGGAACGGCTTCCCGCAGGCCAACATGTTCGACCAACCGGAGTTGGAGGCCCTGCTCCGCGCAAACCTCAAGCGCTACCCGAACGCCCAACTGCGCGGCGACGCCGAGGTTACCGGGGTGAATGATACCGGAAGATGCGTGCGCGTCACCTTCACCGACCGCTCCAACGGCCAGGTTCACCAGGTCGACGCCGAGTACTTGCTCGGCTGCGACGGCGCCAACAGCATGGTGCGTGCCGAGATTGGCTCAGCCATGCGGGATTTGAACTTCGAGCAACGCTGGCTGGTTGTCGATGTCGCCAGCGATGCCGACCTGCACCAGTGGGAAGGCGTGCACCAGGTGTGCGACCCGGTTCGCGCGGGAACGTTCATGCGCATCGGACCATCGCGCTACCGGTGGGAGTTCCAGTTGCTGGCCGGCGAAAGTGCTGACGACTTCGGCACCATGAACGCATTGCGGCCACTGATCGCTGCCTGGACTGCCGATGTCGTCGACAGCGAGCTAGCGCCGCTGCGCGTCGCCGAGTACACGTTCCGCGCCCAGATCGCCGATCGGTGGCGGCGCGGGAACATCTTCATCCTCGGCGATGCGGCGCATCTGACTCCCCCGTTCATCGGCCAGGGTATGGGAGCAGGAGTGCGAGATGCGATGAATCTCGCCTGGAAGATTGCCGGGGTCCGCAACGGCAAGCTTGCGGCAGACGTTCTGGACAGCTACGAGCAAGAGCGTAAACCACACGCCCGAGCCATGATTCGCCTGGCGCTCAACGTCGGCTGGTCGATGACCGGCGGCGGCCGCCTGGGCAGCCTGGTGCGCCGCGTCGTGCTGCCCCGGTTGCGACTGATCCCCGGTCTGCGCGACAAGGTCGTCGACTCCACCACGCCGGCGCTGCACACTTCCGCGCTGGTGTCCAAGGCGCGCCGACCGCGCCGGCTCGCCGGCACGCTGTGCCCGAATCCGTTTCTGACCGATGGGCATCGGCTCGACGACGTGCTTGGCACGGATTTCGGCCTGATCACCGCTCGTCGCCCAGGTACTGCCGACGAAGCGTCGCTGCGGCGGCGCGGAGTCGTCGTGCTGGATGCCCTACCTGGCAGCGCACTCGAGACGTGGCTGCACCGGGGGCACGCCACGGCCGCGATCGTGCGTCCCGACCGAACCGTCATGCGCGCCGGATACGACGTCGCAGCGCTGTGCGCGTGGACAGCCAGCGTCCTTCGCGTCCAGTGAAGGGTTCGGCCAGCCACTCACGACGGCCGGGCGACGATCACGGGCCTGCGGACGGAGTGCAGGACCGCATTGCTGACCGAGCCCAGCATGCCGGTTAAGCCACCTCGGCCGTGACTGCCGACGACGACAAGCTGCGCCGATTCTGACTTTTCGACGAGCTGTCGCGCCGGCCGATCGCGTACGAGCATTCGGTGCACCGCCACGTCGGGATAGCGCTCTTGCCAACCCGCCAGACTTTCGGCGAGACTGCGCTCCGCTTCCGCTTCCGCCTCCACCGCCGACCATTCCAAGCCTGGAAGTTCAATTAGCGTGACGTCACTCCATGCGTGCAACGCCATCAGATCCACGCCTCGACGAGACGCTTCGTCGAAGGCGATCGCTGTCGCGAGTTCAGAAGCCGGGGAGCCGTCGATTCCCAACAGGACGGGAGCGTGCTGCGCGTCCGGCAGATCTTCGTCACGGATGACTGCGACCGGACAACTCGCGTGCCGCACCACGGTTGAACTGACCGAACCGAGCACGCCCCGGGCCAGCAATCCTCGTCCGGAGCTGCCCACAACGATCATCTCGGCCTCATCGGACATTTTGACCAGGCCCTGAGCGGGGGTGGAAAATACGATCTCGCTCTTGACGGCGACCTTCCGGTCGGTCGGCATGGCGTCTTCGGCGATCTTGACCGCGTGGGCGGCGGCC
>DATIOT010000057.1:0-8903 GCA_035472875.1 Mycobacterium sp. | reverse complement strand
CAGGATTTAAAAATGTGCGCACCATCCTGGCCAGTGGCAACGTGCTGCTGGAGTCGTCGGCTCGAGTGGCCGCGGTGCGGAAGAAAGCCGAAGCCACCTTGCGGGAGAGGTTCGGCTATGACGCGTGGGTGCTGGCCTATGACATCGATACGGTACGTGCTGTCGTCGACGCCTACCCTTTCGAGCGCGAGGTCGACGGGTTTCAGTCCTACGTCACGTTCGTCGCCGAGGCCACAGTGCTCGACGAACTCGCCGCGTTGAGCGAAAAACCCGGCTCGGACGAGAAGATCAGCCGCGGCGAAGGGGTGGTCTATTGGCAGGTACCCAAAGGGAGCACCCTGGACAGCACGATCGGCAAGACGATGGGCAAGCCGCGCTACAAGTCGTCGACGACGACTCGCAACCTGCGCACGCTGGATAAAGTGCTGCGGTGACTGCCCAAGAGCCCGCAATAGCGAAAGTCACCCTCAGCTGTGTTTCCGAGACCGCGCTGGTGACGGTGAACACCCGGGCCCGGGAGGCCCGCCGCCGGGGACCCCATCATCGATGATCCGATGGCCATAGCCTTGGTCGACTCGATCGACTTCGACTTCGCGAAGTTCGGTCGGACCCGCGAGGACATCACGCTGCGCGTACGGGCCTTCGACACCCAGGCCCAATCCCATCTTAGTCACCACCCGTCGGCCACCGTGGTGGCGCTAGGGGAGGGCCTGCAGACCAGCTTCTGGCGGTTGGACGCAGAAATTCCCGACGGCCAATTCCGTTGGCTGACAGTTGGTCTACCACCAATCGTTGATGTTCGGACGCGGCTGCTGCCGCCCTCGCCGCGGGTGTCGGTCTGCGCGCAATCCGCGTTGGATTACAGCTGGACGGAATCCGTCACCCTTGCGGCGGGGTATTCATCACCGCCGAGGGACTGCTGAACTATCTTCAGCCCGAACAGGCGCTGGGGCTGATCGCCGAGTGCGCCAACAGATTTCCCGGCGGCCAGATGCTCTTCGACCTGACCCCGATTCGGAACTCAAAGGTGAGCCGTTAGGGCCTGCTGCGAAACTCGCTGCGCTATAAGTCGCCGCCGATGCCGTTCAACCTGTCCGTTGCGCAGGCCGCGGAGCAGGTGGACACGGTGCCAGGCGTCCGCGCGGTCCGCGATCTGCAGCTGCCACCGGGACGCGGCCGGATGTTCAACGGCGCGCTGCCGATGATTTACCGCAGGCGTCTCTTCCAAGCGCTGCGGCCGTGCTTGGCGCTGCTCGAGTTTGGCTGACCCGGGCCTTACTCGTCGGGAACGTTGGTGAGGTAGCGCATAGCATCGGACTTGGTCAGCCCCAGTGCTCGAGCGACATCGACGTATTCCTTGGCCGCAGCCGCCATCGCCGCGTCGGTCGGATCGAACCGAGAGATGAAAGTGCCGAAGCGCCCGCGTGTTTCGACGATCGCCGCCGACTCCAGCTCACGGTAGGCGCGAGCGACGGTATTGGCGGCGATACCGAGCTGACCGGCCAGGTCACGCACCGTCGGAAGCCGGCTACCGGGCGGCAGCGCGCCGGTTCGGACTCCGTCGATGACTTGCGTTCTGAGCTGGTCGAACAACGGTATGCCTGCCTTCAGGTCGACCCGCAACCAATCCCGCAGCTCCACGTACCCAGTATCCACCACGCACCGCTATGTTGGTGGGATGCGAGTGACGGTGCTCAGCGGCGCGGGGATCTCCGCGGAAAGCGGCGTGCCGACATTTCGCGACGACAAGAACGGATTGTGGGCCCGCTTCGATCCTTACGAGCTGTCCAGCACACAAGGGTGGCGCAACAACCCCGAGCGGGTCTGGGGATGGTACCTGTGGCGCCATTACCTGGTGGCCAACGTCGAACCAAACGACGGGCACCGCGCGATCGCCGCCTGGCAGGACCATGCCGAGGTCAGTGTCGTCACCCAGAACGTCGACGACCTGCACGAGCGTGCGGGCAGCGCCCCAGTGCACCATCTGCACGGGAGCCTTTTCGAATTCCGTTGTGCGCGTTGCGATATGCCCTACACTGACGCGCTGCCCGAGATGCCCGAACCAGCGCTGGAGGTCGAACCCCCGGTCTGCCGCCGCTGCGGCGGCCTGATTCGGCCGGACATCGTGTGGTTCGGTGAGCCGTTGCCGGACGAGCCGTGGCAGCGCGCGGTCGAGGCGACCGAGGCCGCCGATGTGATGGTGGTGGTGGGGACCTCGGCGATCGTCTACCCGGCGGCCGGCCTGCCCGATCTGGCGCTGGCACGCGGCACGGCCGTGATCGAGGTCAACCCCGAGCCCACACCGCTATCGGGGAGCGCCACGATCAGCATGCGCGAAACCGCCAGTCAGGCGTTGCCAGGGCTGCTGCAGCGGCTGCCCGCCCTGCTGAAGTTGCGCCGCGCAGATATTTAGGGCCTGCGCGTTAGGGTCGGCGCGCGCGCCCCAACAACAACTCCGACACCGGCAGCGGCCACCAGACCGGCAGCGTCCACTCCCGTCGGGAAGTGTCCACTTCGAATCCGGCGTCGACGATCGCGCGCTCGGTATCCCGATAGGTATGGCAGTTACCAAACAGCCTCGGCCACAGCGTCGCGTCGGCAAAACGCTGCAACCGGCCCCGCGCGCCGCCACTAGCCACGTGCTCGAGATACCGCAGCTGCCCGCCTGGCCGTAGCAACGAATACAGACGCTGCAGCACCATTGCGGGGTCTTTCACTGAGCAAAGCACCAGCGAGCACACGACCGCGTCAAAGGGCTCCCCGTCGCTGACCGCCTCTGCGGTCTCGCCGGTCACGACAATTGGAACGGGCGCGGCAGCGGCTGCGGTGCAGGCCTGGGCGGCAAGCCGCCGCTCAGGCTCTACGGCCACGACCTGCTCGACGGAATCCGGATAGCAGGCGAAGTTCGTCCCGATGCCCGCACCGACTTCTAGCACCCGGCCCGACAAGCCGGCCAAATTCTCCCGGCGCAAGACCCGCACTGCCTCGACTTCGCGGGCGGCCACGAAGGGCCAGATCCGGGCGAAGAAAGGGTTGTCGATGCTTGATGCCGGAGCCGCCGCAGCCGTCATACGCGCCACCCTCACACTGTCGATGTGTCGTCACCCACGCGACCACCTGCTGGAGCCTGGTGTCCGGGCCGGCAAGCCAATAAGCAAAACACAATGTCCATGGGGCTCTGGTGCGACGCGAAAACCGACCGAGACGCTAACCAATATTGGTCAGCGACTCCCTGACCCGATGCCCATTGTGCTGCACTGGCACCTCGATAGCCTCGACGGGTACGACCTGTTCAGCTGGTCCTTCGCTGATGCCAAACCGCTCATGCAGCCGCGCCAGCGGTTTGGGTGCCCACCAATTCCACCGGCCCATCACATGCATGAACGCCGGAACCAGAACCATCCGCACCAAGGTCGCATCCGCAGCCACGGCAAGTGTCAGGCCCACGCCGAACATCCGCATGAACGACACATGAGCGGCGATCAACGCGGCGAACGACATCGACATCACCAACGCAGCCGCCGTGATCACCCGGCCGGTGCGGGCCACGCCGTGCGCCACACTCTCGTCGTTTGCTGCGTGCGCCTCTTTTGCGCTCGGTCGTGCCGGTCGAGCGGCTCCAAACGCCAACCAGTACTCGCGGATTCGAGAGAGCAAGAACACCTCGTAGTCCATGGACAGCCCAAATGCGATGCAGAACAACAGCACCGGCATGTTCGCCACCAGTGTCCCGCTCGGGGTCGTTCCCAGTGCGCCGAGATGGCCGTCCTGGAAGATCCAAACCAGCGCGCCGAACGCCGCCGTCAACGAAAGCACGTTACAGACCAGCGCCTTCACCGGCAGCACCACGCTGCCGGTGAGCAGGAACAACAGCACGAACGTGATCCCTGCCATCAGCCCCAGCACCAGGGGAAGTCGATCCGTCACCGCATCGACGCTGTCACGGTTGACCTGCGCGACACCGCCCATCTCAACGGGTCGGCCCGCCGGCCCGGCCACCTCGTGCAACCGCTTGAGCTGGGTATCGGAGGCGTGCGAAAACAGCGGCGCCGTGCTATTCACGGTGAGGAATGCGCTGCCGTCGGCCAGGCCGGTGGCCGCGGTCGGTGGTCCCATTCGGTTTCCGCCCACAAACGTCCCATTCGGGGCACTCACCGCCGAGACGTCCGGAACTCGCGACAAGTCGGCGGCATACCGGTCGAGATCCGTCGGGCTCACGCCACGGACATCCGGGACGACGACGGGCACCGCCGTCGCGGAATCGTGCGCGAAATCGCTGCGCAACTGGTCACCGACCTGATGCGAAGACGCCGACCGCGGCAGCACCCGGTCGTCCGGGAAACCCCACTTCACCGAGAAGAACGGAAGCCCGAGCAGCACCAGCAGCGCCATCACAGCCAGACCGATCGGCGCCCAGCGGCGCATCACGAACTTGCTCGACCGGTACCAGAAGAGCTCCTCGACCGGTTTGTGCACCGGATCGGGGCGGCGCAGTACCCGACGCACCAGCCGGCGCACGTCCAGTGAGTCCAGCCGGGGACCCAATAACACGATCGCGGCCGGGGTTATCACGATGGACGCGGTGGCGACGAAGGCCACGGAGGCCACCCCGGCGTAGGCGAACGACTTCAGGAAGTACATCGGGAACAGCGCGGTCGCTGACATCGACAACGCCACGGTGACCGCGGAGAACAAGACTGTGCGACCGGACGTGGCCATGGTCCGGATCAGTGCCTCGTCGCGGTCGCTGCCCTCGGCCAACTCGTCGCGATAGCGACTGACGATCAGCAGCGTGTAGTCGATGGCCAACGCCAGGCTCATCGCTGTGCTCAGGTTGAGCGCGAAGATCGACACTGCGGTGGTGAACGTGACGAGGCGCAATACCGACATCGAGCCGACGACGGCCAGCGCGCCGAGTGCCATCGGCAACCCCGCCGCCAGCAGCCCACCGAACACCCAGACCAGCACCAGGAAGCTCAGCGGAAGCGCGATCATCTCCATGACCAAGAGGTCGTCCTGGTTCTGCGTGTTGATCTGGGCATACTGCATCGCCGCGCCACCGGCGCGGACGGTGACGCCGTCGCGGTCGTGGACGAATTGGTCCGACAGGGTTTGAGCGTTTTTCTGCGCGTAGTTTTCGCCGCCTTTGAGGTTGACGACGATCAACCCCGACTTGCCGTCGGTGCTGACCATGTCGGCAGCAGCCTGCGGCGGAGCGGTCCACGCCGAGGACACGTTGTATACCAACGACGACCCCCGCAATTGGCTGACGAGGTCGGTGCCCACCTTGCGGGCCTGTTCGCTATTGGCGCCTGCGGGTGCTGTCACCAGGATCAGCATCTGCTGCCCGCTCTGCCCGAACTTGTCGGTCAACACTCCGATGGCGTGAGCGGACTGCGAGTTGGGATCTTGGAAACCGCCGGGCGACAAGCTCTTGGCAACGGGGATACCGAAGACCGCGGCGGCTATGAAGATCAGGACCGCAACGGCGATGATCCGTCGCGGCGCGGCAATGGCCAGTCGAGCGATGCCTTGCAGCACGTTTTCCGTCCTTCCGCCCGTGCCGGTCGCGCTCGCCACACCGATCCGCGGCAACCTATCAGGCGCTAAGCTACAGGTGTCAAACAATCCCTTCCTTGACTACGGAACCGGGTACCCAGATGGTTCACCACAAATTCAAACCGGGGCGGCAACAAGAATCTGGGGAGAAAGGATGGGCTGCAAGTACGCCGCTCATGGGACTCATCTCTGGCTCGACGCCGGCAAACCTACCCGCCAGTAAATTGCCACCGTTTTCCGAATCGTGACTCAAAGATTCCTTAATGGTGGCACTTAGGCTCATGCTCATGTGGATCGACGACTCGGACGCCGACGTCATCAAAACTGACTTCGAGGCCCTCTACCACGGCGACATGCTGGTGGAAGGTGAGACCTCGGAGCAGCTCGAAGACTGGCATCCGTTGCCTACCGCGAGCTGACCGCCATGAGTGTGCTCGCGCGGTTACTTATGGCCGAACCCGCCATCACAAGATGGTTCCGTCGATAAACTTCGTCTTTGATTCTGATGTCAGCCCTCCGCAACGCGGGGGGCTTTCTTTTTTGTCGGCCGAAGGATCCCGGTGCCCGTCAGCGAGGCGCCATGCGGATGGCGCCGTCCAGACGGATGACCTCTCCATTGAGCATCGGGTTTTCGATGATGTGCACCGCTAGTGCCCCGTATTCGTCGGGGTTGCCCAGCCGCGATGGATGCGGCACCTGCTTGCCCAGCGACTCCCTGGCCGGTTCCGGCAGACTCGCCAGCAGCGGAGTGTCGAACAAACCCGGCGCGATTGTCACGACCCGGATGGCCTTGCCGGCCAAGTCGCGGGCGATCGGCAACGTCATACCGACAACGCCGCCCTTGGATGCCGAGTAGGCGGCCTGGCCGATCTGGCCGTCGAACGCGGCCACCGAGGCGGTGTTGACAATGACGCCTCGTTCTTCACCGATCAGTTCCGTCTTGGCGATCCGCTCGGCGGCCAGTCGCAGCACGTTGAAAGTGCCGACCAGGTTGATGTCGACGATCTTGCGAAACGCATCGAGCGGGAAGACACCGTCCTTGCTGAGCACCCGGATGGCGTTGCCGGTGCCGGCACAGTTGACCACTATGCGCAGCGTGCCCAGCGTCTCGGCCGTGTCCAGCGCGCCGCTGACGGCGGACTCGTCGGTGACATCTGCCTGCGCGAAGCGTGCGCGATCGCCGAGTTCGCGAACCACGTCTTCACCTCTGAGGTCCAGCACCACCACCTGTGCGCCTGCGTCCAGCAGCCGCTTGGTGGTGGCCAGACCCAGACCTGATGCGCCCCCGGTGACGACGGCTACGGCGTCTTTGATCTCCATCCGAGTCCTTCCCTATCGTCCAACCGATCCTGCCAACCAGTTGGTTGGGGACTATACCCAGTCCTTGAGTATGGCTTCGGCATCGGTCACCGGCGACGCGGGGCGCGGCGTATCGGGCGCAGTGCGTGAGAAGCGCGGAGCGGGCAACGGCTGCAGGCCGCCGTTGACTCCGTAGAAGGTGTTCCGCTCGGTGATGTGCGGCTCGGACTGCACCTCGCCGAACGCCAGCACCGGCGTCACGCAGGCGTCGGAATCGGCGAACACCTTGGTCCAGTGGTCGCGGTCGTGGGCCGCGAACGCATCGGTAAGCACAGCCCGCAGTTCGGGCCACCGGGTGGTGTCGTTCTGCGGCGGCAAGTTGGCGGCGTCCAGACCCAGGCCGGCCAGCATGGCCGCGTAGAACTGCGGCTCGATGGCGCCGACCGCGACGTAGCGGCCGTCGGCGCACTCGTAGGTGTCGTAGTAGGGCGCACCACCGTCGAGCATGTTGGTGCCACGCTCATCGGTCCACATGCCGGAGGCGCGCATCTGCCACATCATCTGGACCAACACGCTCGAGCCGTCGACCATCGCGGCGTCAACGACTTGACCCTTGCCGGAGCGCTGCCGCTCCCACAACGCCGCCAGGATGCCGACCAGCAAGAACATCGAGCCGCCGCCGAAGTCACCGACGAGGTTCAGCGGCGGCACCGGGCGCTCGTTGGCCCTGCCGATGGCGTGCAAGATCCCGTTCAGCGAGATGTAGTTGATGTCGTGTCCGGCCGTCTGGCTGCGCGGGCCGGTTTGACCCCACCCGGTCATCCGGGCGTAGATCAGCCGGTCGTTGACCTCGGCGCACTGCTCGGGCCCAAGGCCGAGGCGCTCGGTGACGCCCGGGCGATAGCCCTCGATCAGCACGTCGGCCTTGGCAATGAGTTTGAGGACGAGTTCGCGTCCCTCGTTGGACTTTAGATCGGCGGTCACGATGCGCCGGTTGCGCATCATGGCGTCTTTGGCGACACCGCCAGCACCCCCTGCATTTTTGGCCGGCCGATCGATCCGGACTACGTCGGCACCCAGATCGCCCAGGATCATCGCGGCATGCGGGCCGGGCCCGATGCCGGCCAGCTCCACAACACGTAGTCCACCCAGAGGTCCGTTCGACGGAGCCGCCATGATCCACCGACCTTTCGTCTGCGCTGACGCCGTCGACCCGGTCCGGGTCGAACAACCAGCCGTTCGCATCTTCGCAGCCGCCCTGGACGGCCGCGCAGCCCGGTCACCTAGGGTGCGCCCATGCCGGAATCCGGGATCGCCACACTCACGTCCGTCGCAGGTCTTGACGTCAGGCTGGCTGAGGGGGTGCTGTCGGTGACCATCGACCGCCCCGACAGCCTCAATTCGGTCACCACACCAGTGCTGGCCGGTATCGCGGACGCGATGGAGCACGCGGCGACCGACCCGAGGGTCAACGTGGTGCGCCTCGGCGGCGCGGGTCGCGGCTTCTGTTCCGGAGCTGGAATGGGTGCCGACGATGTGGCCGGCGGCGGCCCGGGCAGCGAAATCATCGCGGAGGCCAACCGCGCCATCCGGGCGATCACCGCGCTGCCGCGGCCCGTCGTAGCCGTCGTCCAGGGACCGGCAGCCGGCGTCGGCGTTTCCCTGGCCCTGGCGTGCGACCTCGTATTAGCTTCTGACAAGGCGTTTTTCATGCTTGCCTTCACGCAGGTCGGCTTGATGCCCGACGGCGGCGCGTCGGCGTTGGTCGCCGTAGCAATCGGCCGGATACGCGCGATGCGAATGGCACTGCTGGCTGAGCGGTTGCCGGCCACCGAGGCGTTATCCGCAGGCCTGGTCACCGCGGTCTATCCGGCCGAGGAGTTCGATGCCGAGGTCGACAAGGTCATTTCGAAATTGGTGGCGGGCCCGGTGGTGGCATACGCCAAGACCAAAGACACGATCAACGCCGCCACGCTGACCGAGCTGGGTCCCGCCCTGGAGCGCGAATTCCAAGGGCAGTCCGTCCTGCTGCGATCGCACGACTT
>DATIOT010000056.1:0-5437 GCA_035472875.1 Mycobacterium sp. | reverse complement strand
CCCTGCCGAGCCACTGTCTGCCCTGTCCGTCGCGGTGCTGATCGGTGCGACGTTGACCGGCTGCGGTACGGGAGACTCCACGGTCGCAAAGACCCCCCAGGCAACGACGGCCACGTCGAACGCTACCTCCGCTGCACCCGGCCAGCCGACCGGCGCGGCCGCCATGCCCAGCACCGCACCGGCCGACCCGTGCGCGGTCAATCTCGCCTCATCCGCCATCGCGAAGGTGGTCTCCGAGCTGCCTCGCGATCCGCGCAGTCAACAGCCCTGGAACCCGGAGCCGCTGGCCGGTAACTACAACCAATGCGCCCAGCTGTCGGCGGTGATCATCAAGGCCAACACCAACGCCGTCAATCCCACCACCCGTGCGGTGCTGTTCCATCTCGGCCAGTTCATCCCGCAGGGAGTGCCCGACACCTACGGCTTCAACGGCATCGACGCGGCGCAAACCACCGGCGACATCGTGGCGTTGACCTACCCCGGCGGTATCAACGGCTTGAGCACCTCGGTCAAGTTCCATTGGAACGGCAACGGGGTGGAACTCATCGGTAACACTCCGGGCCGCTAACCGGCACGCTTTCACAGAACGGCTTCACTGTCAGACGCCTCACCTACAGTTGCTGCTGTGTTCGTCACCGGTGACAGCATCGTTTACAGCGCGTCGGATCTCGCTGCCGCCGCTCGGTGCGAGTACGCCTTGTTGCGGGATTTCGACGCAAAGTTGGGCTGGGGCCCCGCCGTCGAGGTGGAGGACGAGCTGCTCGAACGCACGGTCGCTCTGGGTCACCAGCATGAGCAACGCGAACTCGACCGGCTTCGCGAGGAGTTCGGGGATGCGGTCGCGGTCATTGGCCGTCCGGCATACACCGTCGCGGGGTTGTCCGCTGCCGCCGAGGCGACCCGGCGCGCCATCGCCAAAAGCGCACCGGTGGTGTATCAGGCCGCGATGTTCGACGGCCGCTTCGTCGGGTTCGCCGACTTCCTGGTCCGAGACGGTGAGCAATATCGGCTGGTTGACACCAAGCTTGCCCGCTCTCCCAAGGTCACGGCGTTGTTGCAGCTGGCGGCATACGCCGATGGGCTGGCCGGCTTCGGCGTCTCGGTCGCGCCAGAGGCTGAGCTGCGATTGGGCGACGGGTCTGTGGTGCGGTATCGCATCTGCGACCTGATCCCCGTTTACCAATCTCAGCGCGCACTATTGGAACGCCTGCTCGACGACCACTACGCCGCGGGCACCGCGGTGCGCTGGGAAGACGAGGGGGTACGGGCATGTTTTCGTTGTCCGTTGTGCGCCGAGCAAGTGCAAGCCACCGACGATCTGCTACTGGTCGCCGGCATGCGAGTAAGCCAGCGGGACAAGCTCATTGACGCCGGGATCGCAACAGTCGCCGACCTGGCCAAGCATTCCGGGCCAGTACCCGGGCTGGCGCCCAGCGTGCTGGGCAAGCTGACCGCGCAAGCCAAACTGCAAGTCCTGCAACGCGACACCGGCGTTCCACAGTTCGAGATCGCCGACCCGCAGCCCCTGGCTCTGCTACCCGAGCCTGACCCAGGCGATCTGTTTTTCGACTTCGAGGCTGATCCGCTGTGGACCGCCGATGGCCGCGACTGGGGCCTGGAATACCTGTTCGGCGTCCTGGAGGCTGGGCCCGCGGGAAACTTTCGCCCGCTGTGGGCGCATAACCGGGTGGACGAACGGAAGGCGCTGACCGATTTCCTGGCAATGGTGGCAAAGCGCCGCAAGCGTCACCCCAACATGCACATCTACCATTACGCACCGTACGAGAAGACCGCATTGTTGCGGCTTGCCGGACGGTACGGGGTCGGTGAGGACGAGGTCGACGAACTATTGCGTAGCGGTACGTTGGTTGACTTGTATCCGTTGGTGCGCAAGAGCATTCGTGTGGGTGCCGAATCGTTCGGCCTGAAGGCGCTGGAGCCGCTCTACATGGGGGCCCAGCTTCGCTCCGGTGATGTCACCACGGCCGCCGATTCGATCACCTCCTACGCCCGGTACTGCGAACTGCAGGCCGCCGGCCGCTTCGATGAGGCCGCAACGGTGCTCAAGGAGATCGAGGACTACAACCACTGCGACTGCCGGTCGACTCGGGAACTGCGCAACTGGCTACTGGTGCGTGCCTGGGAATCCGGCGTCGCACCGGTTGGTGCCCAACCAGTTCGTGACGGCAACACGGTGGAAGACCACGACCAGCTGGCAGTGGCCCTGTCGACTTTCGCCGGCGATGCCGGCGTCGGCGACCGCACGCCGGAGCAGACGGCGGTCGGGCTGCTCGCCGCGGCGCGCGGATACCACCGGCGCGAGGACAAGCCGTTCTGGTGGGCCCACTTTGACCGGCTGAACTTCCCCGTCGAAGAATGGGCGGATAACACCGACGTCTTCGTTGCCGAGCATGCATCGGTCAGCGTCGATTGGCATACGCCTCAACGCGCACGAAAGCAGCAGCGACGGGTGCAGCTGTACGGCGAGCTGGCACGCGGCGACCTGACGACGAACGTGTTTGCGCTCTACGAGCCCCCGGCTCCGCCGGGTATGACGGACAATCCCGACCGGCGGGCGGCCGGACGGGCCGAGGTTATCGAGGCCGACGATCCGACGGTGCCCACCCAAGTGGTCATCGTCGAGCGAGTAGGCAGTGACGGCAACACATTTCATCAACTGCCCTTCGCGCTCACCCCCGGGCCACCCGTTCCGACGACAGCGCTGCGGGATTCGATCGAATCGACCGCTGCCGCCGTCACCGCCGGACTGCCGCAACTACCGCACACCGCCATGTTCGACATCCTGCTGCGCCGCGCACCCCGCACCCGCGGCGGCGCTCCGCTACCGCGCGGCACCGATACGGTCGCCGACATCACCGCGGCGGCGCTGCACCTGGACTCGTCGTACCTGGCGGTGCACGGGCCGCCAGGGACCGGCAAGACGTACACCGCCGCCCAAGTGATCAACCGCTTGGTCGCAGAACATTCCTGGTGTATTGGTGTTGTGGCGCAATCGCACGCCACAGTGGAGAACCTGCTGGATGCCGTGATCGATGCCGGCCTGGATCCGTGGCGCGTCGCGAAGAAACGATATGACCACAACGCGCCGCGGTGGCAGGAGATCGACGGCAGCGATTACGCCGCATTCATCGCCGACACCGCTGGATGTGTGATCGGCGGTACGGCATGGGATTTCGCCAATGCCAATCGGGTGCTCCCGGGCAGCCTGGATCTACTGGTGATCGACGAGGCAGGCCAATTCTGTTTAGCCAACACCATTGCCGTGGCACCGGCGGCAACGAATCTGTTGCTCCTCGGGGACCCGCAGCAGCTGCCACAGGTCAGTCAGGGCACTCATCCGGAACCCGTCGACACTTCGGCGCTGGATTGGCTGGTTGACGGTCGGCGCACGCTGCCCGATGAACGCGGCTACTTCCTCGACCGGTCATACCGGATGCATCCGGCGGTTTGCGCTGCGGTCTCCGCGCTGTCCTACGAGGGCAGGCTGCATTCCCACACGGAGTGCACCGCCGCGCGTCACCTCGATGGATATCGGCCCGGGGTGCACGTGCGCCCCGTTCGCCACCAAGGCAACTCGACCGAGAGCCTGGAGGAGGCCGACGTGATCGCCGCCGAGATCGAGCAACTGCTCGGCACGTCGTGGACCGACGAGCACGGCACCCGCCCGTTGGGCGCCTCCGATGTGCTGGTGTTGGCGCCCTACAACGCCCAGGTGGCGCTGGTGCGTCAGCGGTTGACGTCCGCCGGCCTGGGCGGAGTCCGGGTCGGAACTGTCGACAAGTTCCAGGGCGGGCAGGCGCCGGTAGTCTTCATCTCGATGACGGCGTCGTCCGTTGATGTGGTGTCACGCGGAATGTCCTTCCTGCTCAACAGGAATCGGCTCAATGTTGCTGTCAGCCGGGCACAGTACGCAGCGATGATCGTGCGCTCGGAGTTGCTTACCGAGTACCTACCGGCCACGCCAGCGGAACTGGTGGACTTGGGGGCTTTTTTGGCGCTGTCCTCGGCAGATCTGAACGGCTGACTAGGTTTTTGCGACCTAGCTACCCGACGAGTGCCGACCGTAGGTAGTGGGGTCGTCGTCCGGATCGGGACGGTAATGCTGGCCTCGCGGCGCATCGCCTTCGGTGAGGTGACGACGCGCGGAGCCGTTCAGGTGCTTTTCCGATGGGGGCGCAAGCCAAGTGCCGTGTGGAGCAGACTCGGCCCGACGCGGTGCACACTCGGCGATAGGACGGAAGCGCCGCTCGTAGTCGACATGAGAGCCGTTGTGCGCGAAGCCAATCGGTTGCGCTTGCGGCACGGGGTCGTCGAGCAGGCTATGCAACGAATCGACAGGCTCGCGGTGCCGCGCATTGGGTGGTGCCGGGCGCGGGTGTTGGACACGCTGCTTCAACGGCTTGGTGTCGGTCTCCTCTTCGTACGCTGGGTTTATCGCCTCACCCGGCGGAGGACCGATGTCAGGTTCGCGACGAAGAATTACTTCGACATAGTCGTCATCGTCATAGTCATGATCGACGGTGTGGTAAACCTGCAGCACATGGCCGTGCCGGGCGCCGCGCTGGCGTTTGCGGGCCATTGCCGAAGGCGCGAAGCCGACCAAGAACAGCGCGGCAACGATTCCGAACAACGCGATGAACGCCGGCACGAGCACCGATTGCGACATCGCGCCAGAGAACGGCTCGCGTACGAATTCGGGCATTTGCAAGGTGATGGCGCCGTCCCCGGCGGCCTCAGTGCGTCCGTACGCCGGCATCTCGGCACTGATCCGCCACGTCATGAACGCGGCCATGGCGGCGCTCCCGAGCACCGCGCCGAGCTGGCGCATCGAGTTGTACACAGCAGAACCGGCGCCGGCCAGCTCGGGGGGCAGGTTGCGCGTCGCGGTGGTGGTCAACGGCGACCACACAAACGCACTCCCGACACCAATGACGCCAAACGGCAACAGCAGCCGCCAGATCGGCGTGTCCGGGGCCATCTCAAACGAAAGCCATGTCAGCCCGATTGCCAGCATCGAAAAGCCGAAACCGAGCACGGGCCGCGGGTGGTACCGGTCGACGATCCTGCCGACGAATGGCGCGAGCACAACGTTGGCCACTGCCATCGGCGCGATCACCATGGCCGAGCGCGTCGGTGACAGCCCGCACACCGCCTGCGTGTAGAAGGTCAGCGGCAGCATCATCGCGGTTGTCGCGAACGCGATAATGGCCACTCCGGCGTTGCACAGGCTGAAGTCCCGGTCGCCGAAAATGTCCAGCGGGATCAGCGGCTCGCGGGTGTTGACGGCCTGCCAGTAGACGAACACCGACATGCAGCCGACGCCGGCGACGATCATCGCCCAGATCCAGGGTTCCCAGTGAGCGGCCTGGCCCTGTTGCAGCCCGAAGACGATCAAAAACATGCCTACCCCGGACAG
>DATIOT010000055.1:0-1583 GCA_035472875.1 Mycobacterium sp. | reverse complement strand
TACTCGTCGAGCAGCAGCGGCACCTGGGAGCGCAGCGACACCCGGCCAAGCTCGTTGAGCTGCAACGCGGTTGCGTCCTTGTCGCGGCGCAGCGTGTTGACGTCGAGCCGGTAGTCCAAATCGGTGACCCTGACCCGGGTGGTCCGGGTGGTGTGCTTGATCAGGTAGTCACGTCCGCGTTCGAGCGCCGAGGCATCGGCCATCCAACACACGGTCGCGTCGAATTCCTGAGCGACCCTGGGCTGGTTGGTGGGCCGGGCGATCATGTCGCCGCGGGAGATGTCGATGTCGTCGGCGAGGCTGACCGAGACAGCCATCGGCGGAAATGCTTCTGCCACTGGCCCGGTCGGCCCGTCGATCGTGGTGATCCGGGTGGGCTTGCCGGTCGGCAGCACGACCACTTCGTCGCCCGGACGCATCACGCCGCTGGCCACCGTGCCGGCGTAGCTGCGGTGGTCTCGGTGCTCTTCCGTTTGCGGCCGGATGACGTACTGGACCGGGAAACGCACGTCGACCAGGTTGCGGTCACCGGCGATGAAGACCTCTTCGAGGTGCGACAACAGCGCCGGCCCGTCGTGCCAGGGGGTCTGGTCCGACTTGGTCACCACGTTGTCGCCGTGCAACGCCGACATCGGGATGGCGATCACGTCGTGCACGTCGAGCCGGGTGGCGAAGGCGTGGAAGTCGTCGCGAATGGCCTCGAAAGCTTCTTTGTCCCAGTCGATTAAGTCCATCTTGTTGACCGCGAGCACGATGTGCTCGATGCCCAGCAGCGACGCCAGGAAGGTGTGACGACGAGACTGCTCGAGCAGACCGTGGCGGGCGTCGACGAGCACGATCGCCAGCTGCGCGGTCGATGCACCGGTCACCATGTTGCGGGTGTACTGGATGTGGCCCGGGGTGTCGGCGATGATGAATTTCCGCTTGGGAGTGGCGAAGTAGCGGTAGGCGACATCGATCGTGATGCCTTGTTCGCGCTCGGCGCGCAGCCCGTCGGTGACCAGTGCCAGGTCGGTGTAGTCGTGGCCGCGTTCCTTCGACGTCGCTTCGACCGAGGCCCACTGGTCTTCCATGACGGCCTTGGAGTCATACAGCAGCCGCCCGATCAGGGTGGACTTGCCGTCGTCGACGGAGCCGGCCGTCGCGATCCGTAGCAACGTGGTGGATGCAGCCATCAGAAGTACCCCTGCCTCTTACGGTCTTCCATGCCCGCCTCGGAAATCCGGTCGTCTGCCCGGGTGGCGCCGCGCTCGGTCAACCGCGCAACCGCCGTCTCGGCGATGACCTCTGACACCGTGCTGGCCTCCGATTGCACGCAGCCGGTGCAGGTGACGTCGCCGACGGTGCGGAAGCGGACGGACGTCTCGAAGACTTCTTCGCCGGCGCCGGGCTGCATGAATTCATGCACGGCCAAAAGCATTCCGTCGCGCTGGAACACCGGGCGGCGGTGTGCGTAGTAGATCGACGGCAATGCGATCTTCTCGGCGCCGATGTAGGCCCAGATGTCGAATTCGGTCCAGTTGGACAGCGGGAACACCCGGATGTGCTCGCCCTTGTGGTGCCGCCCGTTGTAGAGATTCCAC
>DATIOT010000054.1:0-13163 GCA_035472875.1 Mycobacterium sp. | reverse complement strand
GATGCATGAGGACCCGCTGGAACGGACCGTCCAGGGATTCTGGAACCGCGAATACGACATCCTCGTCTGCACCACGATCGTGGAGACGGGGCTGGACATCTCCAACGCCAACACGCTCATCGTCGAGCGCGCCGACACCTTCGGGCTGTCCCAGCTGCACCAGCTGCGTGGCCGGGTCGGCCGCAGCCGGGAACGCGGCTACGCCTACTTCCTCTATCCACCGCATGTGCCGCTGACCGAGACGGCCTACGACCGGTTGGCGACCATCGCGCAGAACAACGAATTGGGCGCGGGCATGGCGGTCGCGCTGAAGGACCTCGAGATCCGCGGCGCGGGCAATGTGCTGGGGGTCGAGCAGTCCGGCCACGTCGCAGGGGTCGGGTTCGATCTGTACGTGCGGCTGGTGGGCGAAGCCGTGGAGGCGTACCGGGCGGCCGCCGACGGCAAGACGGTCACCACCCGCGAGGAGCCCAAGGATGTGCGGATCGACTTGCCGGTGGACGCGCACCTGCCGCCGGACTACATCGCCAGCGACCGGCTCCGGCTGGAGGGCTACCGGCGGCTGGCCGCCGCGGCCGACGACGCGGCCGTCGACGCTGTTGTAGAGGAGCTCACCGACCGCTACGGGGCGCTGCCCGAAACCGCCAAGCGGCTGGTGGCGGTGGCGCGGCTGCGGCTGCTGTGTCGCAGCGCCGGCATCACCGAAGTTTCGGCTCCATCTGCCGCGACCGTGCGGCTGTCGCCGATAACGCTGCTAGATTCGGCCCAGGTACGGCTCAAGCGGATGCATCCGGGCGCGCACTACCGGGCCACCACGGCCACGGTCCAAGTTCCCATTCCGCGAGCCGGGGGCGTTGGCGCGCCGCGCATCCGCGATGTCGAGTTGGTCCAGATGGTGGCCAACCTGGTGACGGCACTGCAAGGCAAGCCACAGCGAGAGGTTGGTATAACGAGTTCGTTACCTGCAGCGATGTCAAGTGAGGAGCGACAAGCGCGATGATCGTCGTCTTGTTCGACCCCCGCCGCCCGTCGCTGGTGCCTGTCGAAGCGATCGAATACCTCACCGGCGAGGTGCAATACACCGAGGAGATGCCCGTCGCGGTGCCCTGGTCGCTGCCGGCGGCGCGTTTGGTGGACACCGGAGACGACGCGCCGGTGTTGTTGTCGTCTGATCCCGACCACCCCGCGGTGACCGCTCGATTGGCTGCCGGAGCCCGGTTGATTTCGGCACCGGACACCCCGCGCGGCGAACGACTGGTCGACGCCGTCGCGATGATGGACAAACTGCGCACCGCTGGACCTTGGGAAAGCGAGCAAACCCACGACTCGTTGCGCAGGTTTCTGCTCGAGGAGACCTACGAGGTGCTGGACGCGGTCCACAGCGGCAACGCCGACCAGCTGCGCGAAGAACTAGGCGACGTGTTGTTGCAGGTTCTCTTCCATGCCCGCATCGCAGAGGATGCGCCGCAGCACCCCTTCACTATTGACGACGTTGCCGTCGCTTTGTTGCGAAAGCTGGGTAACCGGGTACCGGGAGTACTTGCAGGCCAATCGATTTCGCTCGAGGACCAGTTGGCCCAGTGGGAAGAGCGCAAGGCGGCCGAAAAACCGCATAACTCGGTGATGGATGAAGTTCATACCGGTCAGCCGTCATTAGCGCTGGCGCAGAAGGTTATTCAACGTGCCGAAAAGGCTGGGCTGCCGACCGACTTGATCCCCGGCGAGATCAGCTCAATTTCCGTGTCGGCTGATATCGATGCGGAAAGCTCGTTGCGCACAGCGGTTTTGGAGTTCGTGGACACGGTACGCAGTGTCGAGAGGGCGATTGCCGCCACGCGCCGCGGCGACAGCGTCCCCGAGGAGCTCGATGTCGCTCCGCTGGGCGAGGTTACCGAGGAGGAGTGGCGCGAGCACTGGCCGTCCAGTGACTCGTCAGTCGATGGGAAGTCGGGAGAGGCGGCCGATGTGCCCGACGACACCGATGAGGCCGCCGATGACTCCCGGACTGACGATGAGGCTGAGGAAGCCGGCGATGACGTCGGCGATGAGGCCGAGGATGAGCCCGGTGTGGCGTCCGGAGCGTCCGGCGGGAGCTCGAAGAAGCGCCGAGGCCGGCGCTAAGACCGGTTTAGTTCGGGCTCGGGCCCTTTCCGCATCAGCGATCACCTTGTTGTTTGCCGACTCCGCGTTTGTCGCCAGGTAACATACCCTGTGAGGTTGCGATTTCGAGTGGTCGGCACAGTTCTAACTTTGCTAGCCAAAGCTGCTAGCAGTTAATCGATAATTAGCTGAACTCGACGCCGTGTCCGTGCGCTGCGCCGCGGAAACGACCGGATATGGCCGAAGCCCATGGGACGATGAACGTGGCTGAACTTGGTATAGGGGGGTTAGAGGGGAGCGTGGTGTCGCCGAGGCGTTGGTTGCGCGCGGCCGCCGTGATCGGTGCGACCGCGATGCTTTTGGCGTCCAGCTGTACCTGGCAGCTCAGCCTTTTTATCCCCGAAGGTGTGCCGCCGCCGGCCGGCGATCCGGTGCCCACGGTGGACACTCACGCCAGCAGTCGGCCCGCGGATCAGTTGCGTGAATGGGCCGGGCAACGGTCGGTGGCATTGGAAATTCCGGTCATTGCACTGGAGGCCTACGCGTATGCCGCGCGGGTCGCCGAGGTCGAGAACCCGAAGTGCCAAATTGCATGGACCACGCTGGCGGGCATCGGGCAGGTCGAGAGTCACCACGGCACTTATCACGGCGCAACGCTGGCGCCGAACGGAGATGTGAGTCCCCCAATTCGGGGTGTTCGTCTCGACGGCACCGGTGGCACCCTGCGCATCGTCGACGCCGGGGACGACGGTGCAGCTGACGGCGCCGGGGTGGCGCGTGCGATGGGACCGATGCAGTTCATTCCCGAGACATGGCGGCTGTACGGGGTTGACGCCAACAACGACGGCGTCGTCAGCCCGGACAACATCGACGACGCTGCGCTTTCGGCAGCGGGTTATTTGTGTTGGCGCGGGAAGGATCTCGCTACCCCCAGAGGGTGGATAACCGCGCTGCGGGCCTATAACAACTCCGGCGTTTACGCACGGGCCGTCCGCGACTGGGCGACCGCCTACGCGGCGGGTCACCCGCTGTAGAAGGATGTATCGCTGACCCAGGCTTTACGCTAAAAGGCGTCCCGGGGCAGGCATCAGCTACCACGCAAGGAGAACCCAGTGCCGATTATCGAGCAGGTCGGGGCCCGAGAGATCCTCGATTCTCGCGGCAACCCGACGGTCGAGGTCGAGATAGCCCTGATCGACGGGACGTTTGCGCGAGCGGCGGTACCGTCCGGCGCGTCGACCGGGGAGCACGAGGCCGTCGAGCTGCGCGACGGCGGCGAGCGTTACGGCGGCAAGGGCGTGCAGAAGGCAGTGCAAGCCGTGCTCGACGAGATCGGCCCGGCTGTGATCGGACTCAACGCCGACGATCAGCGGTTGGTCGATCAGGCGTTGGTGGACCTCGACGGCACCCCCGACAAGTCCCGGCTCGGCGGCAACGCAATCCTGGGCGTCTCGCTTGCCGTCGCCAAAGCGGCCGCCGATTCTGCCGAGCTGCCGCTGTTCCGCTACATCGGCGGGCCGAATGCGCACATCCTGCCGGTGCCCATGATGAACATCCTCAACGGCGGTGCGCATGCCGACACCGCCGTCGACATTCAGGAATTCATGGTGGCGCCGATCGGCGCGCCCAACTTCGGTGAGGCGCTGCGCTGGGGTGCCGAGGTGTACCACGCGCTCAAATCCGTGCTGAAGAAACAGGGGCTGAGCACCGGCCTGGGCGACGAGGGCGGCTTCGCCCCCGACGTGGCAGGCACCACCGCAGCGCTGGATCTGATCAGCTCGGCCATCGAATCGGCGGGCTTCAAACCCGGTGCCGATGTGGCGTTGGCCCTCGACGCGGCGGCCACCGAGTTCTATGCCGACGGCACCGGTTACACCTTCGAGGGCACGACCCGCAGCGCTGAGCAGATGGCCGAGTTCTACGCCGGCCTGCTTGGCTCCTACCCGCTGGTGTCCATCGAAGACCCGCTCTCCGAGGACGATTGGGCTGGTTGGGCGGCCCTGACGGCGTCGATCGGTGACCGGGTGCAAATCGTCGGCGACGACATCTTTGTCACCAACCCCGAACGGCTCGAGGAGGGCATCGAAAAGGGCGTGGCAAACGCGTTGCTGGTCAAGGTGAACCAGATCGGAACGCTGACCGAGACGCTCGACGCTGTCGTGCTGGCTCACCACAGCGGATACCGCACGATGCTGAGCCACCGTAGCGGCGAGACCGAAGACACCATGATCGCCGACCTGGCGGTCGCCGTCGGCAGCGGTCAGATCAAGACAGGTGCGCCCGCCCGCAGCGAGCGCGTTGCCAAATACAATCAGCTGCTGCGGATCGAGGAGGCGCTCGGCGACGCCGCCCGCTACGCCGGCGATTTGGCGTTCCCGCGATTCGCGCTGGAGGCGAAATAGTTTGACAGCCAATCTGAAACGCGGCTAATTCTCCAATGCCCGAAGCGAAACGCCCAGATCCGAAGCGCCGCTCCCCGGCATCGCGGCCGGGGAAAGCCGGCGATTCGGTTCGGCGCCGTCGCTCCACTAATAGCGCTAGGCCGTCGGTGCCTTCGCAGCCCGCAACGCAGGCCACCCACAACACAAAACGGACGCTGCGTGAGCATGTCGTCGAACCCATCAAGCGGCAGATCGCCGAATCTGTCGAGCAACGGTCGGACCAGCGGCTCGGCTTTACCGCGCGGCGGGCGGCGGTGCTGGCCGCGGTCGTCTGCGTGCTCACCCTGACCATCGCCGGCCCGGTGCGCACCTACTTCGCGCAGCGCACTGAGATGAATCAGTTGGCTGCGAGCGAAGCCGCGCTGCGGCGTCAGATCGCCGACCTCGAGCAGAAGAAGGTCAAGCTCGGTGACCCGGCCTATATTGCGGCGCAGGCCCGTGAGCGCCTGGGCTTCGTGATGCCAGGAGACATCCCGTTTCAAGTTCAGCTTCCGGCGACGGCGGCGGTGGCCCCGCAGCCCGGATCCGACACAGCGAAACCGGCCAGCAGCGACCCGTGGTACACCTCGCTGTGGCATACCATCGCCGACGCCCCGCACCTGCCACCGGCCAACGTCCCCCCGCCCTCGTCCGCGCCGGGAGAGCCGGGACCACCCGGTCCCGTGCCGCCGCCTTCCCCGAACCCCACGGCTCCCGGTGGTTGATCATGCAGACCTGGAAGCGGTGGCGCGCCAGCTCGGTCGAGAGCCGCGCGGGGTGCTGGAGATCGCCTACCGCTGCCCCAACGGCGAACCCGGCGTAGTGAAGACCGCGCCGAAACTTCCTGACGGCACCCCGTTTCCGACGTTGTACTACCTGACGCATCCGGAGCTCACCGCGGCCGCGAGCAGGCTGGAGACGACGGGACTGATGCGCGAGATGACCCAGCGGTTGAAGCAGGACCCCGTATTGGCAGCAGCGTATCGGAGGGCGCACGAGTCGTATCTGGCCGAGCGTGACGCGATCGAGCCACTCGGGACCACGCTCTCCGCCGGAGGCATGCCGGATCGGGTCAAGTGCCTGCACGTGCTGATCGCGCATTCGCTTGCCAAGGGTCCTGGGCTGAATCCGCTCGGCGATGAGGCGTTGGCGATTTTGGCCGGCGAGCCGGCGATGGCCTCGGTTTTGGTGACGGGGCAGTGGTGAGCCGGCTCGCCGCGATCGACTGCGGTACCAATTCGATTCGGTTGCTGATCGCCAATGCGGAGGGCGGGAAGTTGCGCGATGTGCATCGCGAGACAAGGATCGTGCGGCTGGGTCAGGGCGTCGACGCAACGGGTCAGTTCGCACAGGACGCACTTGACCGAACCAGGGCTGCACTGGCCGACTACGCCGCACTGCTGAGGATGCACAATGTGGAGCGGGTGCGGATGGTGGCCACGTCGGCCGCGCGCGACGTCGCCAATCGCGATGTCTTCTTCGCGATGACGGCCGACGTGCTGGGCGCGGTACTTCCTGGCGCGGTTGCAGAAGTGATCACCGGCGCCGAAGAGGCCGAGCTGTCCTTCCGCGGAGCGGTCGGCGAATTAGACAGCGCCGGAGGGCCTTTCGTCGTCGTCGACCTTGGCGGCGGCTCGACCGAGATTGTGCTCGGCGGCGGGCCAACCGGAGTCGGGGTAGTGGCGAGCTATTCGGCCGACATCGGCTGCGTCCGGCTGACCGAACGCTGCTTGCACTCCGACCCGCCGACACCGAAGGAAGTGACGGCAGCCCGCCAGGTGGTCCGCGAGCGGCTTGACGTCGCGCTGGGCGTGGTCCCCGTCGAAGGGGCCCGGACCTGGGTCGGGCTGGCGGGGACGATGACCACGCTGTCTGCGCTGGCTCACAACATGACGACGTATGACGCTGCGGCCATTCACCTCTCGCGTGTCGCCGGCAGCGATCTGCTCGCGGTCTGCGAGCGGTTGATCGGCATGACGCGATCCCAGCGTGCGGCGCTGCCGCCGATGCATGAGGGCCGGGCCGACGTGATCGGCGGCGGCGCGATCGTCGTCGAGGAATTGGCACGCGAACTGCGCACCCGGGCCGGCATCGATGAACTGACCGTTAGCGAACACGACATCCTGGACGGCATTGTGCTGTCGATCGCCTTTTGAGCGCGAACGTCGACTTGTTGTGCTGATAACGCTTGATTTGGCCCAATAACCCGACATTCGACGCGTGAAGGGCTCACACCTCGAAACGGTAGCCCATACCCGATTCCGTCAACAGGTGTTTAGGATGCGACGGATCATCTTCGAGTTTGCGTCGCAGCTGCGCCAGATACACACGCAGGTAATGGGTCTCGGTGGCATACGCCGGTCCCCAGACTTCTTTGAGGAGTTCCTCGCGGCCGACCAGCTTGCCTCGATTGCGGACCAGTACCTCGAGCATGCCCCATTCGGTCGGGGTGAGATGAACCTCAACACCGTTCTTGGTGACCTTCTTGGCGGCCAGATCGACTGTGAATGCATCGGTTTCGACAACCGGTTCGTCCATTTCGGACGCTGCCGCATTGCGGCGGACCGCTGCGCGCAGCCGGGCCAGGAACTCGTCCATCCCAAACGGTTTCGTGACGTAGTCGTCGGCGCCGGCATCCAGCGCCTCGACCTTGTCCGACGAATCGGTGCGTGCCGACAACACGATCACCGGTGCCGTGAGCCAGCCGCGCAGACCACCCAACACCTCGATACCAGATATGTCGGGCAGGCCGAGGTCGAGGATCACCACGTCAGGCTTGTGCTCGGCGGCGGCGCGCAGCGCACCGGCACCGGTCGAGGCGGTGATGACCTCGTAGCCTCGCACGGACAGGTTGATTCGCAGCGCCCGCAGGATGTGCGGCTCGTCGTCGATCACCAACACCCGGGTCATCATGCACCAATCTCCTGCGCGGCGGCGAGATCTACCACGACGGTGAGTCCGCCGCCCGGCGTATCGCTGGCCGCAATGGTGCCACCCATAGCCTCGACGAAGCCGCGTGCCACCGACATCCCCAGACCCACGCCGGTGGTGTTGTCCTGATCACCGAGCCGCTGGAAGGCTTCAAAGATTTGATCCTCGGTCCCGTGCGGGATTCCGGGGCCTTCGTCGATGACATTGATCAGGACGCGATCGCCCACCTGTCCCGCGTTGACGCGAACCACGCAGTTGGGCGCGTATCGCAGCGCGTTGTCGATCAGGTTGGCAAGGACCCGTTCCAGTAGCCCGGCGTCGGCCATCACCACAGCATCACCGACGTCGACCTTGACACGATCGATGGCGGATCGGTAAAAGCCGGTGGCGCCCTTGCCAATGCTGACCAGCGCGCGTTGCACGGTTTCCTCCAGGTACACCCGGTGCCGGTCCGGGCGGACCACGCCGGCGGCCAGACGCGAGGAATCGAGCAAGTTTCCGACCAACGCGGTCAGCTGGTCGATGGACTCCTCGATGGTGGCCAGCAACTCGGCGGTGTCCTCGGGCGAGAAGGCGACGTCTTCTGCACGCAAGCTGGACACCGCGACCTTGGCCGCCGCCAGCGGCGTGCGCAGGTCGTGGCTGACCGCTGAGAGCAGGGAGCGGCGCAGCTCGTCGGCCCGCACGATCGCCTCAGTCCGGCTGGCTTCTTCGGCCAGCTCGCGCTGTCTGAGCAGACCAGCCGCCTGCCTGGCCACCGCGCTCAGCACCCGACGATCGCGCGCGGCGAGCTTCCTGCCGGCCATCAGCATCCAGAACTCGTCGTCACCGACCTCGATCGCGGTGTCAGCGGAATCGGTGGTCACACAAGGATCTTTGCCCACGCAGGCGACGACGTAGCTCTTCTTTCCGCTGGCGCGGTCTTCCTCACTAGGCTCCCGCAGCATGGTGACTGCGCGCTGTGAGTAGGTTTCTCGCACGCGTTCGAGAAGCGTCTCGAGGTCCGCGCCACGCAGCACCGATCCCGCGAACAGCGTCAGCAGTTCGGCCTCTTGGGAGGCGCGCCGTGCTTCCCGCGCACGATTGGCCGCGAAGTTCACCAGAACCGCGACCGCGACCGCTATTAGCAGCAGGACCAATTCGGTGATGGCGCTGTTGGGTTCGGCGATGGTGAAGCTGTGTCGCGGAGCTATCAGGTAGTAGTTCAGCAGCAGCCCGGACAGAACGGCCGAAAGGGCTGCCGGGGCAACACCTCCCAGCAGGCCCACCACCAGCACCCCGACGAAGAACAACGCGCTCTCGCCGCCGGTGTCCAGATACGGGTCCAGCATGGTCACGGTGACGGCGCAGATGACCGACGGGACGATGAAGGCCGCCAGCCAGGCCGCAACGCGTCGCTCGCGGGGCGCAAGCGACGCCATGTGAAAGCCGCGTTTGGATTCTTCATGGGTGACGATGTGCACGTCGATCTTGCCCGAACGCTGCACAATGGCCGGACCGATACCCTCCTCGAAGAGCCGGGCCCACCGGGACCGGCGGGACGTCCCGATCACCAGTTGCGTGGCATTGATCTCACGGGCGAAATCAAGCAGCGCCGTGGGCACGTCGTCACCGACCACGGTGTGCACCGATGCATCCAGGCTGCTGGCCAGCTCACGAATCTTGCTCATCCGCGGTTCTGACAGCCCCGCCAGCCCGTCACCACGTATCACGTGCACCACCATCAGCTCAGCGCTGGATTTCGACGCTATCCTGGATGCCCGTCGTACCAACGTCTCCGATTCCGGGCCACCGGTGACCGCCACCACGACTCGCTCGCGCGCCTCCCACATGTCGGTGATCTTGTTCTCCGCGCGGTACTTGGCCAGCGCGGTGTCCACCTGGTCGGCCAGCCACAACAGCGCCAATTCCCTTAGCGCAGTGAGATTTCCGCGGCGGAAGTAGTTGGACAGTGCCGCATCGATTCTTTCCGGAGCGTAGACGTTGCCGTGGGATAGCCTGCGGCGTAGCGCCTCCGGCGTGATGTCGATGAGTTCGACCTGCGACGCCTGCCGCACAATCGAGTCCGGCATCGTCTCCTTCTGTTCGATGCCGGTGATCTGGGCGACGACATCGTTGAGGCTTTCCAGGTGCTGGATGTTGACCGTGGAGATCACGGTGATCCCAGCGTCGAGCAGCTCCTCGACGTCCTGCCACCGTTTTTGGTTTTTGCTGCCCGGCGTATTGGTGTGGGCGAGTTCGTCGACCAAGACCACCTGCGGATGCCGTGCCAACACTGCCGGCACGTCGAGTTCGGGGAAGCTGCTGCCGCGATATTCGATGTAGCGGGGCGGGATGATCTCGATGCCTTCAAGCAGCTCAGCGGTTTTCCGGCGGCCATGGGTCTCGACCACCGCGGCCACCAGGTCGGTGCCGCGTTCCAAGCGCCGGTGCGCCTCTCCGAGCATCGCGTACGTTTTGCCGACACCCGGAGCCGCACCGAGGTAGATACGTAGCTCCCCGCGCTTGGGAGGGTGGTCCCTGAGGCCGACGTCGCTCACGTCAACCATCATCCCCCATGGCGCTAGCTGGTGACCGGGTACCTGTGATCGAGTTGGAGATTGAGCTCCACCACATTCACCGTGGGTTCACCGAAAAACCCGACGGCGCGGCCGCTGCGGTACTGCGCTACGACCGCACGTACCTGATCCGGGCTGACATGCCGGGCCTTGGCCACCCGGGCGACCTGGACGTCGGCGTAGGCCGGTGAGATGTTCGGGTCCAGGCCGCTGCCGCTGGCGGTGACAGCATCGGCGGGAACTCGCGGATCGGCCGGTGCGGCGCCGCGAATGGGCACGATCAGCCCGTTCGAGTAGTCTTCGCCGTACTTTGCGCACTCAACGCGAACGCCTTCGTAGAAGTCCAGGAAGGGCTGTTTTGTCGTGGCGCACGGCTCGTTGACGCTGACAACTCTGGTCGGGTGGACGACGTAACCGCGTGAATCGCGCGGGCCAATCACTGACAGCACCGACCCGACGCCGCCACCGGTGCAGAACGGGCGTGCTCCGTCGACGCCTTCGAGCTGGCCGATCGATGCACTGCGCGAGCAGACCTGAGTCAGCAGGCTCGGCTTGAACCCAGCGTCAGACGCATTGGCGCCGGACGCCAACTTGGCCGGGTCGCCGGGGGTGTCGACGACGCTTTCGGGTCCAAGGTTGCTGCCGCCGCTCGACGTCGGGTCGTATCCGTTGCTGCCCGCGGCCGATGGCCGGCTCTGAAAGTACTGCGGCAGCGGGTTGCCGGAGGAGTCGGTGAACAACTGGCCGATCAGCTTGCTGCCGACCGCTTTGCCGGTGGCTGTGATGATCGAGCCTTCCGCATTGTCGTGCAGCCCGGGGATGAGCGCCACCAGCCAAATGAGCAGCGGGTAGCCAAAACCGAGGATCACGGTGAAGACAAGTAGCGCGCGCAGCGCCGCCCAGTGCTGGCGAAGCAAGTTGACGATGTTCATCCTTATGCCATCCCAGGAAGCAGTTGAACCAGTAGGTCAATGAGCTTGATGCCAATGAACGGGGCGACGATGCCGCCCAGGCCGTAGACGTAGAGGTTGCGGCTGAGCAGTTTCGAAGCGCGGCTGGGCGTATACCGAACGCCCCGCAGCGCCAGCGGAATCAGGGCGGCGATGACGACCGCGTTGAAAATGACCGCAGACAAGATCGCCGATTGCGGACTGTGCAGCCGCATGACGTTGATCAGGTCCAGGCCCGGGAAAATCGCCACGAACATCGCCGGGATGATCGCGAAATACTTGGCGATGTCGTTAGCGATGGAGAACGTGGTCAACGCGCCGCGGGTGATCAACAGCTGCTTACCGATTTCCACGATCTCGATGAGCTTGGTGGGGTCGGAGTCCAGGTCCACCATGTTGCCGGCCTCTTTGGCCGCCGACGTGCCGGTGTTCATCGCCACCCCGACGTCGGCCTGAGCAAGCGCCGGAGCGTCGTTGGTGCCGTCACCGGTCATCGCCACCAGGCGGCCGCCCTGCTGCTCACGCTTGATGAGCATCATCTTGTCCTCGGGGGTGGCCTCGGCGAGGAAGTCGTCGACCCCGGCCTCCTCGGCGATCGCCTTGGCGGTCAACGGATTGTCGCCGGTGATCATAACGGTGCGGATACCCATCAGGCGCATCGCGTCGAACCGGTCGCGCATGCCCTGCTTCACCACGTCTTTGAGGTGGATGACACCGAGCACTTTCGCCTTTTCGCCGGCTTTTTCCACGACGCTGCCTATCGCGGGTTCGTTGATCACCTGGCCAACAACCAGTGGGGTTCCGCCGGCAGCGGAAATGCCGTCGACAATCTCGCCGAGTTCGGCGGGAACGGTGCCGCCGTGACTGCGGACCCACTCGGCCACCGAGCTGGCCGCGCCCTTGCGCAAGTGCCGGCCGTCGAGGTCAACGCCCGACATCCGAGTCGTCGCAGTGAATTCCACCCAGCTAGCGTGGGCTAGTTCTCCGGGGGTCCGCGCGCGCAGCCCGTAGGCCTCTTTGGCGTACACGACGATGGAACGGCCCTCGGGGGTTTCATCGGCGAGGCTGGATAGCTGAGCGGCGTCAGCCAGGTCCCCGTCACTCACCCCGGTGACCGGAATGAATTCCGACGCCTGCCGATTGCCCAGCGTGATCGTTCCGGTCTTGTCCAGCAGCAGGGTGTTGACGTCGCCGGCCGCTTCGACCGCGCGGCCAGACATGGCCAGCACGTTGCGTTGGACCAGCCGGTCCATGCCTGCGATACCGATCGCCGATAGCAGCGCGCCGATTGTGGTGGGAATCAGGCACACCAGCAGAGCCACCAGGACAATGCCGCTGATGCCGTCGGCGTTGAGGGCTTGGGTGTCCGGCACGCCGGGATTGTTGACCTTGGAGTAGATCGCGAGCGGCTGCAGCGTGGCCACCGCGAATACGAAGATGATGGTCAGCGCCGCCAGCAGAATGTTGAGCGCTATCTCGTTGGGTGTCTTCTGCCGATTCGCGCCCTCGACGAGTGCGATCATCCGATCGACGAAGCTCTCGCCTGGCTTCTGGGTGATCTTGACCACGATGCGATCCGAGAGCACAGTCGTCCCGCCGGTCACCGCCGAGCGGTCGCCGCCGGATTCCCGGATAACCGGTGCCGATTCGCCGGTGATGGCCGATTCGTCAACTGATGCAATGCCTTCCACGACATCGCCGTCGCCGGGGATGACCTCACCGGCGGTGACCACCACCACGTCGCCCTGCTGCAGTAACGGGGCCGCGACGTCTTCGGATGTGCCTGCCCTGCCCGGTGACCAGTCTCTGAGGCGGTGCGCGATGGTGTCGGCTTTCGATTTGCGCAGCGAGTCGGCCTGTGCCTTGCCGCGCCCTTCGGCGACGGCTTCGGCCAGGTTGGCGAAAACCACTGTCAGCCACAGCCAGAACACGGTCAGCCAGCTGAACCAGGTGCTCTCGCCGAATGCAAGCACCGTCGACCATACGGCGCCGATTTCGACGATGAACATCACCGGGTTGCGCCACAGGGTGCGCGGGTCGAGTTTGCGGAGCGCGTCCGGCGTCGACTTCCACAGCATCTTCGGATCGAGCAGGCCACCCTGAACCCGTTTCGTCCCTGCAGGAGTCGCGGACTGCGTCTGCTCTGCCGGATCGACGGCGGTTGCGGTCATCAGTGGATTCCTTCAGCAAGAGGTCCAAGCGCG